>JAGODA010000301.1 GCA_017998475.1 Spirochaetota bacterium
AAGCGACGATGACATCTTCTGCGAGCTGGTATTCTGCCTCTTCACGCCGCAGTCATCCGCCTACCGATGCTGGGACGCGGTCGAGCGCCTGAAGTCGAATGACCTCATATTCCGCGGGTGTTCCGACGAAATCAGCGGACACATCAACACCGTCCGTTTCCGTAACAACAAGGCCCGTTACCTCGTCAGGGCCCGCGAATTCTTTACGGTCGACGGAAACATGCGCAT
This sequence comes from Spirochaetota bacterium, assembly GCA_017998475.1. Lineage (GTDB taxonomy): Bacteria > Spirochaetota > UBA4802 > UBA4802 > UBA5368 > MVZN01. The sequence continues at coordinate 229 of JAGODA010000301.1, forward strand.
TAAAAGCATTCTTTCCTCCATCGCCGACCCGGTCGAGCGCAGGCGCTTCCTGGTCGAAAACGTGCGCGGGATGAGCTGGAAGGAGGCGAGCCATTTCCTCCGCAACACGGGTTTCGGGGAGGACCTCGCCATCCTGGACCGGCACGTGCTTAAAAACCTGGCCGCGCTCACCGTCATCCCGCGGATCCCCTCTTCTCTCACCGCAAAACGCTACCTCCAGATCGAGGCCGCGATGCGCGCGTTCGCGCGGAAGGTCCGCATCCCTCTGGCGCATCTCGACTTCGTGCTGTGGTATCGCGAGGCGGGATCGGTATTCAAATGAAGCGACATGCCCCGGTACACGACTCATATCGCGTCTCATTTTTATTTTTTACGCCAGTGCGCAATATTTTTGTTTACACTCGAAACCTCGAAAGTATACTTTGGTCGCTTTCAAAGCACGGGGCGTAGCGCAGTCCGGTTAGCGCACATGACTGGGGGTCATGGGGTCGGAGGTTCAAATCCTCTCGCCCCGAAGCTTGAAGTACCATCTTCGTATCGCATAGGGAGAGCATCTCTCTGATGGAGAGTGAGTGTTATAAACCGCGGACGTTGACCGGAAGAGAGAAATCCCGCCATACAGCCGCCCTGCCGTTACGCTCGCGCACATCGGCCGCACCGGAAACGGGCGGACGGAAAACCCCGCACTTCACGCAAAACGGGAAACCCGAGAGAGTGACACACCGCGTCTTGATTGATTGACGGTGCGCCTCCACGTGCCGGGAAAAGCCGGAGCGTCGAGATGTATTGTGCGGATTCGTTTTTAGTGATAGACTGAGTTCATCAATGGAGGCAAACGGACCAATGATTCTGGAAAACTATCTCGATAAAACACAGGTGTTCTTCCTAAAAAACACCGAAAAGCAGGTGGTCATAAAAGAGATGCTGCAGCGCCTTGAAAAGCTCGGCAAAATCGAGCATTCGGACCGGTACTACGCCCAGGTGATACACCGCGAATCGCTCGAAAACACCGGTGTCGGCGCCGGGCTCGCGATCCCGCACGCCAGGACCGATTCGGTGAACAGCTTCATCTCCATCCTCGGCGTCTCGACCGAGGGGATCGACTATCAGTCCTTCGACAACGCGCCCGTCCGCTACGTACTGCTCAGCATCTTCCCGACCGACATGAGCACCAAGTACCTCTACCTGGTCGGCATGATGGCCAGGATTTTCTCGAACGAGGAAAAGCGCAGGGAACTCGACGAGGCGACCACCCCGGCAAAGGTCTATTCGAAGCTCGCGAAGGACGCGAAGCAATACTTCGAGAGCATATCCCAGAAGGAGGAACCGGGCTCGGACGGCTCCGTAAACCTTTCCGGCGTTCCTTCCTCCGATCTCGACCTGCTCATCCGCCTCGACAGCCTGTACCACCTCCTCGATGAAGACAAAAACGCCGACTCCACCGGTAAGAAAATTGAAGGCCTCCGCAAACTCATAGACAACCGCTCCCTCACCTATTACGAACGCATGCGCAAGAAGTGCCAGAACCCGTTCGCCATAGTGGACAAGAGCAGCTGCAGCGGCTGCCACCTCGAGATTCCCCCGATCTATCTCAAGCAGATAAAGGAATCGAAAGGCATATCGGTCTGTACGCACTGCGGCAGGTTTCTGATCATCCTGTGAGGGGAAAGAGCGCCCGGGCGACCGGGCGCCTTTCAATTCGTTACAGGAGGTTCCGAAAGCGGTAGAAAAACCATTCCAGCAGGAAGTTCCACACCGAGCGCTTCTTCCAGTTCTGCAACCGCAGCTCCTCGCTTTTCCTCAGGTCCGCGAAGAACACCCTCTCCATCTCGTCACCGAAAGGCTGGTCGAGCAGTATGGCGTTGATCTCGAGGTTTCGCGAGAAGCTGCGCCTGTCGATGTTCGACGAACCGACCGTGGACCATATGCCGTCGATCACCGCGGTCTTGGCGTGCAGTACGGAACGCCTGTATTCGTACACGCGGATTCCGTGGCGGAGATAACGCTTGTACAGGTAGCGGCTCGCATGCTGAACGATCGCCAGGTCGCTTTTCCCGGGAAGGAGCAGGCGAACGTCGACGCCCCGCCGGGCCGCGCGAACGAGCGCCCGGTAGATGCGGGCGTCGGGAATGAAGTAGGCGTTGGTGATGTAGATTGACTGCTTCGCGAAATTGATGGCCGAGACATACGACTCCTGGATGGGTTTTACCTGGCGGCGCGACTTGCTGCAGAGCACCATGAGGAGCTTTTTCCCCGGCTCGTCCAGGTTTGGGAAGTGGCGCGCGGTGTCCACCATCGCGCCGCCGTAGCGGTACCAGTTCTCGAAAAAGAAGAACTGTACGTCGCGCACCGCCGGCCCCTCGATCCGGAGGTGCGTGTCGCGCCAGTCACCGCCGCGGTACTTGCGGCCGGCGTATTCGTTGCCGATGTTCATACCGCCGACGAAGGCGACCCGCCCGTCCACGACCAGCAGCTTCCTGTGGTCGCGCATGTCGAGATTGAAGTACTTGCGCCAGGGAATGACGGGATGGAACTCCACGAGCTCCACTCCCCCCGAGCGCAGGAAGGAGAAAAGCGCGGGTGATGTGCCCAGGCATCCCACCGCGTCGTAGATGACATTTACCTCGACTCCGCGCTTCGCCTTTTTTACCAGAAGTTCCGCGATCATCCAGCCGACCGCGTCGCTGTTGAATATATAGGTTTCCAGGTTGATGCCGCGCCGCGCGGAATTGATGGCGGCGACAAATTCGTCGAAGCAGGCGTCACCCGTGGTGAGCAAGCGCACGCGGTTCCCTCCGGAGAGCCCCCCTATGCGGAGACGCTTCATCTCGGCCAGAAATCCGGGCAGAAAGAACCTGTTTTTAAGCCGTGCGAGCGCGTCCTTTGCCTGTCTGCCGGCCCTGATGGCCCGCGGCAAAGCGCCCTGAGTCCCGCGTTGTTCCTCACGGGAGCGATTGTTTCGATCTTTCTTTCGCATCGTCGTGGAAAGCGTTTCACAGACGCGGCTGAGGCGCGCCGCGCTTCAGGAGACCCCCGCGGGTTCCCTGACGGGATCCTCCGGTCTGGCATCGGGGTCCACGAGCGGTTTGAAGCTTATGGAGCGGGACTTAACGGAAACCCGTATTCGGTTGCTGCCCCCCAGGCTTCCCTTGAGGAGCTCCATCGCCAGCGCATCCTCCACCTCTCCCTGAACGGTGCGCCGCAGGTATCGGGCACCGAACTTTTCGTCGAAGCCCTTTTCGGCGAGGAACCGTTTCACTGCCGGCGAAAATACAAGCTCGATGCCCCGCTCGCTTAACCTTTCGTTGAGCTCTCGAAGCATGAGATCGACGATCTTCCGGATATGCTTCTGATCGAGCCGGTGAAAATAGACCACTTCGTCTATGCGATTGAGGAATTCGGGGCTGAAGAGATGCTTGAGCTCGTCGTATACCTTGTCCCGCCCCTCGTCGCCGGCGGTGCGCTCGTCCGCGAAGCCCATTTTACCCATGCGCTGGAATTCGCGGTTGCCGACGTTGGAGGTCATAATGATGACCGCGTCCCTGAAGCTTATATGCGAACCGAAGCTGTCGGTAAGCTCCCCCTCCTCCAGCACCTGGAGCAGGATGTTGAAGACGTCCGGATGGGCCTTTTCTATCTCATCGAAGAGCACCACCGAATATGGATTGCGCTTGATCTTTTCGGTGAGCTGTCCGCCGTCGTCGTAGCCCACGTATCCCGGAGGCGCCCCAATGATTCTGGATACGGAGTGCTTTTCCATATATTCGGACATGTCGAGCCGTATGAGGGCGTTCTCGTCCTCGAAGAGGAACTCCGCGAGCGCCCTGGCGAGCTCGGACTTTCCCACTCCCGTGGGGCCCAGAAAGATGAACGATCCGATCGGCCGTCT
>JAGODA010000302.1 GCA_017998475.1 Spirochaetota bacterium
TGTTGCCGCGCCCGTCCCTGCAGACAACACGATCGTCGGCGTACTCGGTATAGTACAGAGCCCTGTCTTTCCAGACGGGGCCGTCGGGGTAATTGGAATTCGTATTCACTATGGCCGTCTGTATAAACGGGTTGTTGGCGGAACTGATGAAAAAGTCATATTGAAGCGCGATGATCGAAAGAATCCCCAGTACGCCGGAGAGCGCGAGTATCGTTTTAACGTGCATTGCGATTACTGTATCCGATGACCTGAAAGCTGGCTAAATCTCACTGTTACACGGCCATTCTATGCATTTCGGCGATATCGCGTCAACAGCAAATAAAATTCTTGAAGTTTCATGCGCAATTGTATAGTATATGCCGCGTTAAAGGAGTGGGCCCGATCGGTCGGGCGGAGGGCGCGAAACAGGGAGGTCTCGAAAATGAACATAGAAGTACTTATCCAGAACATCATAAATCTCTTCGTGGTCGCGATTATTATCGAGGCGGCGGTGATGGCGCTCTTCTCCATGTCCTCGCTAAGGGATATGGGTTCGAAAAGGCCGGTGGTGGCCACCAGGGACGGCATCATCATAATCGTGAGTTTCCTGCTGTGCTACAAGGTGGAAGTTCTCAGCGTTTTCAGGAAAACGGGAATGAACCTGCCGGCCATGATAGATGTGATTATAAGCGCGCTCGTGCTCGCGCGTATGACGAACTTTGTGAACAGCTTCATGTCGAGGATGAGAAGGGAGGATTGACGGCCTCCACTTTTCCGGCACGCGGCCGTAAACGGGTCGGATCCAGGCAGGACGTCTCAGGAAACCTGCCCGGCCCGCGGCTGTTCCTGCGCGATCTCCTGGTATTTCGCGAGGATGGCATTGGTTATCAGGTCGCGGGCGTCCTGGGTGATCGGGAAAAACAGGTCGATGAATTCGCCGTTTTTCCGCTTGTTGGAAGGCATGCCGATAAATATACCCTTATCACCCTGTACGATTCGGAGGTTCTTCACTACGAACTTGTCCAGAATGGTGATATTGGCGAATCCGAGCGTTTTGCCAAGGTTCTCTTTTGGGAACACTCTCACTTCGGTTATTATCTCTTCCATCTCGGCACCACCATTGATTAGAGTTTTTGTGTATGATGCATATCAGATGTAAGTGAACATGTCAAGATAATTATCCATATGCCTTCCGGTGGAATTCAGCAATAATACTACACTAAAATATGTAAGTGTATATACTTACGCCCGTGTAAGGGAAACCCTGACAGAACGCGCTTATGAAAACACATACGTTCCCCGGCGATTCCAGCGCTCCGCGTGAGGTGATAAAGCGAGAGATTGCGTACTGATGCCATCCGATAAATGGATTGTATTCCGTGCGAAGCGAATGCTATTCTGACGAACGGACGTGGAATACGTATATTATTCGTGGGCGAGCGCCCGACGCGAGGTGGCGATCATGAGTAAAGGAGCACGATCATTATCGAGTGAATATCCCGATTGCATGGCCACCATGGCCGTGCACGCCGGAGAGGACGCGGACCCCGTTACCGGCGCGCTCTCCCCGAATATCGCGATGTCGGCGGCGTTCAAACTGCCCGGCTTCGGAGGAAAACTGTTCGACGCTCTTACGATGGAGTCATACGATCCGCCGTTCGCCTACGGACGATGGTGCAATCCTACGGACAGGGCGCTCGAAAAAAAAGCCGCTGCGCTGGAAGGAGGTGAGGCGGCTATCGCGTTCTCCACGGGGATGGCCGCGGTGGCAGCCCTGCTGTTCACCTTTCTGAAAAGCGGGGACCATATCGTCGCGAGCGATGTATGTTACGCCGGAACACAGGAACTCATAGGCAGGCACCTGCCGCGCTTCGGCGTATCGGTAAGCCTGATAGACTCATCCCGTAACGATCAGATTTCCGGCGCGATCAGGGAAAACACGAGGATGATATATGTCGAGACCCCGGCAAACCCGATTCTTCGCCTGACTGATATCGCCGGCACCGCTGAGATCGCGAAAAAGGCGGGGATTCCGATGGCGGTTGACTCCACGTGGGCCGGTCCGTGCATACAGAGGCCGATAGATCTCGGCGCGAGGTTCGTGATTCACAGCGCGACGAAATATCTGAACGGTCATGGCGACGCTCTCGGCGGACTGATAATCGGAAATAAGAAGGACGTTCACCGGCTGCGAAGGGAAGCGCTTGTCCATCTGGGAGGCGCCCTGAGTCCGTTTAACGCGTGGCTGATCGCGCGGGGAATGGCCACACTGCCGCTGAGAATGAAACGACACTCGGAAACCGCTATGAAGCTGGCGACTTTCCTGGAATCGCATCCGTCGGTGGAGCGCGTGTATTATCCGGGTCTTCCGGGTCACCCCCAGTATTCGCTGGCAGAGCGCCAGATGACGCTTCCGGGAGGGATGATCGCCATGCGGCTTAAACGCGGTCTCGGCGCCGCGGTCGCGCTAGCCGAGAAAATAAGGGTCTTTACTTACGCCACGTCACTCGGACATCCACGGAGCCTGCTTTTCTACTATCCCACAGATATGTATGTGGACTCGGTCCCGTACCTTTCGGCCGTGCAGAAGACATCGATACGGGAGTGGATGGGGGACGGGCTGGTGCGAATGAGCGTGGGTCTTGAAGATTCCGCGGACCTCATGGAGGACCTTGACAGGGCGCTGAGAGGGCGAACATTCAAAAGCGTGGCCGCTCCGGCGGCGTACGCCATCCTGAAGCGGCTGGGCTCGAAAAAGTGATCAGTCGCGGAAATTGTAATGCTTTCGAACGGGCTCCTTTATGTCCCATGTGCACGAGAGGCCGCGGGGGAAGGTAACAAAATCGCCCTTCCCGAATTCGACCTTCTCGCCGTCTGGCGTCTCGACGGTAACTCGTCCCTCGAGAAGGAAGCATTCCTCGGTGGAGTCGTAGCTCCAGTCGAAGCGAGAAACCTCCTTTTCCCATATGGGCCACGAGCGCACTCGTCTGCCGGTGATGACGTCCTCGTCGGGTTTTTCGATTGTTATCATCATGATGATCTCCGTTTGATGTGTTCGTCCTCGTTCTTGCGGATGACAGTTTTATCGGTAGCGCGGTGTATTTCAACATTAAAAAGCGATTCCACCATAGACGTAACGGTTGAAGGGCCGTTCACACGCGACTGTCGTTGCCATCATCAGCTAACCGGAAAGTCCGGGAATAGGTATAAACTCGACAATAGGGGGATGATGAGTTCGCTTTACTACAGTGAAGCGCCCGTTGTGATGAGATTGTGGATTCCGGCAATAATTACATTGACATTTCGTCCGTGATTATGCATATTTAACTCTCGAGCATCTCCGCGAACGGCCCGGAGGAAAGGCATGGTGCCGAATAGCGCCGTGTTGCGGGTGTCGGCTAAAGCTTTCATCACGCCTGTCTGGTTCTCGAAACATCACTTGCCAGTGAGTAATTTCTGTTCGCTCCGGTGATGACCTTCGAAGCCGGGACGGCGCGTTCAAAGACCAAGAATAAGGAAGAGTGATATGAAAAAGTACATCGTTCCCGCCGTATGCATGATAATCGGGCTTTCCGGCTGTTTCGCCACGATGCCGCCTCCGGTCAAGGACACCCTGCTTATCGAAAAGACCGCGGAGGATGAAAAAAAACTGGCGAAGATCGAAGATGAGATAGTGGTCATCAACCAGGAGAACAACAAGATCAAGGATTCACTTAAGATAACGTCCCAGAAAGAGGTTATAAGCAGCAAGGAGATCACCAGCCTCGAGAAGGAAAAATCACTGCTCGAGGAGAAGAAGAAACTCTATGTTATTTCCAACGATACAAAGGCGCTCGCTGACGTCGAGAAGGCTATGGTGGACAACCAGCAGAAGATAAACCTTGAAAAAATAAACAGGGAGTATCTCCAGGCCCGCAGGGACTACGAGAAATCGGGTATTGAACTCAAAGAGGCCGAGCTCGCGGCAAAAATCGCCGAGCTCAATTTCGAGAAAGCCAAGATCGCCCGGGCGTATCAGGACAGGACAATGGGCGAGGCGCCGGTGGACCCGAAGACCGGCAAAAAGGACGACAAGGCCCGCATCGATGTCTCGGAGTACGAAAAATACCTCGAGTCTAGAAATGAAAAGGTGACAC
>JAGODA010000015.1 GCA_017998475.1 Spirochaetota bacterium
CAGCGGCGATCAGACCGACCGTTTCGGGCATGATGACTACGAGTTTCTCAGATTTCTTGACTTTCTGGAATCGAATTTCGCGCGAATCGTGCTTCTCGGGGATGTCTTTGAAACCCTGACCGGCCGTAAATACGGGCAGCGAATGCTCGAATTAAAGCGCTGCTTTCAGGCCCACCCCGAGGTTTCCAGACGGCTGGTCGGCAACAGGCAGAAATACATCTACATTCACGGAAACCACGACCTTGTATCGGCGGAGGCATTCTGCGCCACCGGAGAGCACTTTATGGGAATAAACGGTACGAGTATACTGTTCACGCACGGCGATATATTCGATACGATGAATACAGGGGCCCGGCAGCTGGCGGAATGGCTTGTCTGGCTTGGCGGTCATCTACTCCGGGGCGGAGGCAAGGCGCTATACGATGTCTTTAAAAAAATCGATGATCTCATGCTCGGTACCGGAACGGAAATGACGGGATCTGATTTCAATACCAGGGCCGTTACTGCCGCGCGCGCCATGGGGATTGACACAATCGTAACCGGCCACTCACATGCGGGAGGCGCTCTGGAAACCGGCCACACCCTGCTCCTTAACAGCGGCGGCTGCCTTGAAGGAAGGTTCCAGTATGTCTCGATGAATCCTGTCACCCTCGAGCACCGTTTTAATTCCGTCTGGTAATTGATCACTGTGAAGGCGACTGCTAAAATGGCTGGACAAAAACCCTTCCGGATGCTATACGAGCCAATCCATGCGGGCTTCCACCCGCACAGACCGGTATGTCGGAGGGCAGTGTGCGGAAAATACTCGTGGTCCTGTACCAGCCGTACAAGTGGCTCGTATATGTGCCCTTTCTCATACTCTCGACACTTGTGTTCGGCGCCATCGCTGTAATTCTCTCAACACTGGTTAACCAGAAAGTGGGCAGCTTTATCGGCGGCGCCGTCTGGTCGCGACTGAACGGGTATATGACCCCGATATTCGTGAAGGTCATCGGGAAGGAAAACATCGATCCCACCCAGTCCTACGTCATCGTTCCCAATCACCAGAGCCATTTTGACGTTTTCGTACTGTATGGCTGGCTCGGGATTGATTTCAAATGGGTGCTGAAGCAGGAGCTGCGAAAGGTCCCCGGGCTGGGGATCGGGTGTGAGAAGGTCGGACATATTTTTATCGATCGTTCCAATCACGAAAAGGCAATAGCCTCGATAAACGCCGCGCGAAAAAAGATCGTCAACGGCACCTCCGTCATCTTCTTCCCCGAGGGCACCCGGCAGGCTACGGGTACTCTCGGGGAATTCAAGAAGGGCGCGTTCAAGTTCGCGATCGATATGGGACTGCCGCTTCTACCCGTAACCATTCTCAACACCAACAATATCCTGCCTCCCCATTCGCTCAACCTCCTGCCGGGTCGCGCCACGATGATAGTCCACCCGAAAATCGATACCGTCGGATATTCCGATGAAAACATCGACAAGCTCATGATGAAAACACGGGCGGCGATTCAATCGGGAATCGACGCGCACCGATGATCGGGCGATCCGGCGCGGAATCACAGCCTCACGAAGACATCTACGTGCGTCTGCGTGACGCTATCGACAGAATGCCGATAGGGTACCCGGCCACCCGATCCGGAGTCGAGATCAGACTTTTAAAAAAGCTTTTTACCCCGCTGGAGGCATCGATCGCTCTATCTCTCGGCATGCTGCCCGATACGGTTGCGCGCATCCATCGTCGCCTCAACCGGCAAACGCCCCTTGAGATACAGGAGCTCGAAGAGCGTCTGTTCGCCATGTTCCGCAAAGGTGCGATTTCCATGGACGCCAGTCGTGGACCGGGTGACCGCAGATACAGCCTGAGTCAGCTGGCAATAGGGATGTTCGAGTATCAGGTGGACCGCCTCAGCCCGGATTTCGCGAAGAATTTCGAGGCATACATCGATACCGATTTCAGCGAGGCTTTCTTCCGCTCTCGAACGCCCCAGATGCGCACCATCCCCATCGGAAAGGCGCTCCGATCCGGACTTACTATCGCTCCTTATAACGATGTCCGGAAGATACTGGCCTCTGCGCCGGAACCCATCGTGGTTCAGAACTGCGTGTGTCGACAGTCAAACGATGTCCTCGGAGAGCCTTGCGTTCATTCCGACATCAGGGAAACGTGTTTCGTCTTCGGCAACGCGGGCCTTTCGGTTCTCGAAAGGAATTCCGGACGGAGAATCGACAGATCGGAAGCGTTCAGCATACTGGAGCGCGCCGAGGAGGCCGGTTTCGTACTTCAGCCGCAGAATTCGCGCTCTCCGGATTTCATCTGTTGCTGTTGCGGGGACTGCTGTCATGTCCTGAGGGCATATAAAAAACTGCCTCGCCCGGCAGAGCATTTCTGCGCTCCCTGTATAGCGGTTTTCGATATGGAGAGATGCACCGGATGCGGTCGATGCGCCGATCGGTGCGGCATGAACGCCATTCGGGTCGACGGGAAAAGCGTTGTACTCGACGAGTGGCGATGCCTTGGATGCGGCGCCTGCGTGGGATCGTGTACACGCTCAGCGATTTCCCTGCGGGCCCGCGACAAACAGCCGACCGTGCCCCTCAACCAGACGACGCTTTACATGCGCATTCTGCGGGAGCGTTTCGGCATCCGCGGACTACTGAAGCTCGCGGCGCGCATCCTTACCGGTCGAAAATTGTAACAGCCCGTCTTTATGTTCTGCGCAAGCTTACATGTGCCTTATGCCCGAGAGCAGGTCCTCGACGCGGTCAAGCTTCATCAAAACAAGCCCGGAATCGTCCGACTGACGCATCACAAGAAGCTGGTCTCCCCGTTTTATGCCCAGATCGTTTCTAAGCTCCACGGGGATGGCTATCTGGCCCTTGTCGCTGACGGTCACAATCCCGTAAATCGTCTTTTTGTCAGGCGTTTTCCTCATAATCGTTATACTGTCCCGCTTCAGGCATTTACCGCGGCGCCGCGCCGCATACAACCGGTCCTTCTTACGGAAAATCGAATATAAAGTCAACCGAACATTTTCCAGCCGCGTGCATGAGGCATCCTCGCACCGCCGGTCTCATTTCGTAGGAAACCCCGAGGGCCTCGAACCAGCCGCACGCCCGGTCGAAGATTCCACACTCGTATCCATCGATGACTCCGAGCGCTTTCACCCCCTCGTACGCGAAACACCTCGGAACCTCCCAGTGCATCCTGTTTTTTTCCGGAAAACTCAGTTCGAATTTCATGAATTCTCCGCGCAATATCTGGAACCCGTTCTCGATAAAGCTAATCAGGTCGTCAAATCCCGAAATATCCCCCGATCCCAGCGCTTTTTTGATCCGCTTTGCCTCCACCTGTGCCATGGATCTCACCGCGGCGCGGTTGATTGGATTTGTCTTTTCGATACCCACCGCCTGTACACAGTTGTAAAACCACATGGCATCGTGCGTCATCCACGAACGGTTGAGAAGGTCGCGCAGTTCGTCCCGGCTCAGGTCAACGTAGGTTCTCATCTTCTCCTCCCGATTTAAAGAATATACATACTTGTAAGTAATTTCTTACTTTACTATGCTAATACCCCATGGACGAGTCAACATTAATTTCCATATCACTGAATATCCATGCCTGTTTCGTCGAAATGAAGGAGGATACTCTTACAAACTATCAGAGGTTTTAACACCCGGTTTTTTATTCCACGCGATATGTCCTGGCGAAGGACTCGCCGTCCTTCCTGCCCAGGTCGAAAACTTCCTGTATCCCCTCGGGATTCGTATAATCCCATTTTGCGATCGGGGAAGGGCGCGACGGCTGAACGTACAATCGTCCCTCTACTGACGGAAGCGCTTCAGGTTTATACCGGCGCGTAAGGAGAATCAGTATGTTTCCTTTGCCGCCGGAAAGCGCGCGTAGAGGCACGTTGTCAATGAGCCCGCCGTCGAGGGCGATCCCTCCGTTCCATCGCATGATAGGCGTGAAGGGCGGGGTGCAGGATGACGCCAGAACCAGGTCCGCCAGCTCCTCGGGAGTCGAACAATCCTGCGCGCGTGAGACTTCCGGACGGAACCCGATAGCTGACGGTAGTTTCGGGTGTACCGAACCATATACATGCTTGTCGACCAGGTACGCGCCGAGACCGATAAAGGTCGCCGCTCTCGGTCCGAGCGCCGCGGGGGGCCTGGATACGAGTATGCGGATTTCCGGCCCCGACGAAAGCTTTTTCATCGCCGCGGGATCCATCGTACTGAGCATCAGGTCCCTGTACATTGAATAATGAGGAAATACCGGGTTGTGCCCGAAGAGGTGCGTGAAATAGAAATTTCTGGGATTGTTTGAGGTCGCTTTCTTAAAGTGCTCTATCGCGAATCCGGTGCGGCCCGCGTAATACATGCACGCGATCGCGGCACCGGCGCTTGCGCCCGCCACCTCCGACGGGGCGATACCGAGGGCCGGGGCGGCCTCCGTCATGAATCCCGCCTGCCACAGGCAGCGGCATCCTCCTCCGGCGAACACGACCGATGAGAACGGTGATTTCTTCTTCATATTTTTTCCGGTAGAAGCTGTTGGGCTTTCCCGCGGACGCCGCGGAAAGTACTTTCAACGCGAACGCCGGCAAAGTCCGTAATTTTTTGTTGACGATCGCCTGATTATGCCCCTTACTCCGATGTGTCAATAAAAAACCATTTCTTCGGAAGGAGATCGAAATGACCGTACTCGCCAACAAAACCGTGCTCATCACCGGCGCCGCCGCGGGAATCGGAAGACTCATGGCGCTTAATTTCGCGCGCGAGCGCTGTTCTCTCATACTCGTGGACATCAACAGAAAACTCCTCGAAGAAACCGAGCGCGACCTCATAGCGATCAAGGCCAGGGTCGAAAGCCACGTTTGCGACATATCGGACAGAAAGGCCGTCGACAGGCTGGCGCAGGTCATCAAGCGACAGTCCAATCCGGTGGACATCCTCGTCAACAACGCGGGTATAGTGACCGGAAAAGCGTTTCTCGATCTGAGCTTTGACGAGATAAAGCGGACGATGGACATCAATTTCCTCGGGATGGCACTTCTTACAAAGCATTTCCTTCCGGGCATGGTCGAACGAAACAGCGGTCACGTCGTCAATATCGCCTCGTCAGCCGGATTGTTGGGGATGCCCCGTATGAGCGATTACTGCGCCAGCAAATTCGCCGATGTGGGCTTCTCGGAATCGCTCCGCCTGGAGCTGCTCAAATTCGGTCATACCGGGGTGAAGATAACCTGCGTCTGCCCGTACGTGATCGACACCGGTATGTTCAAGGGATTCCGACCGTTTCTTTTCAACAGAACCCTCGATCCACAGGACGTCGCCGATACCGTGGTGTCCGCCGTCAAAAAGAACAGGGCCTGGGTCATGATGCCCTTCTCGGTGCGCCTAATCAAATACGCCAAAATGCTTCCCGTATGGCTGCATGACCGCCTCGTCCTCGCCATGGGCGCCGGCAGGGCAATGGATTCTTTTATTGGAAAAAAGTAAGCGCGTGCTATAGTTCGGTGTAACCGGGTTCCCGGCCCCGCCGGGACCGTTATTCCGGGCCGAACGCGGTCTTCCCTCCGCGGCGGTGTAAAAAAAGATAATCGGCGCTGATACCATGAAAAACATCGAGCTCGACCTCACGATAGAGAACATCGGCGACTGCAAAATCGAGTCTCCGCTCCTGACAAAATCACCGTCCACGGATTTCGCGTTCGTCACCGACGAGAAGAAGGTCCTTTACGATGTTGTGTACTGCGATAAAAATCCTCTTGTCCGGGAAAATCCCACAAGTTTCGAAAAGGCGGGGCCGCGCAGGAAGATCTTCTTCGATTCGGCACGGACCCGCGTGGCGATCGTCACGTGCGGAGGCCTTTGCCCCGGCACGAACGACGTGATCCGCTCCCTCGTAATGGAGTCGCATTACCGTTACGGGGTGCAGAGCATCATTGGAATCCGTTACGGATTCCTGGGGCTCAATCCAGGTACCGATTACCAGCCCGTAAACCTCACGCCGGAATACGTACGCGGCATACACAAGATGGGAGGCACCATACTCGGCTCCTCACGCGGAGGAACCGACGACATGGAGGCCATCGTCGACTCCATCGAGCGCCAGTATATCAACATACTCTACGTCATAGGCGGTGATGGAAGCCTGCGAGCGGCCCACGACATCGCGGTCATCGCCCGTCAGAGAAAACTCAAGCTCGCGGTAATAGGCATACCCAAGACCATCGACAACGACGTAAGCTACATCCAGAGGACCTTCGGGTTCGAGACGGCCTTCTCGCGCGCGGTGGACTCCATCTACGCCGCCCACGTCGAGGCCGAGGGCGCACCCAACGGTATCGGACTCGTCAAGCTGATGGGACGCCATTCCGGCTTCATCGCCGCCAACTCCGCGCTGGCCATGAACGACGTAAATTTTGTCCTCATCCCGGAGGTGCCTTTCGAGCTCCACGGCCCGAACGGTTTTTTCCACCACCTCGAGCAGCGACTCGCGCGGCGCGGCCATGCGGTAATCTGCGTCGCCGAGGGGGCCGGGCAGGATATTCTCGTGGAGGATCCCGCGAAACAGGGACGCGACGCGTCGGGAAACATCAAACTCGCCGATATCGGCCTGTATCTCCGCGATGCAATCAACGAGTACTTCAGGGGGAGGAACATCCCCGTTTCGCTGAAATACATCGACCCCAGCTACATGATACGGAGCGCGCCCGCCAATCCCAACGACGCTCTTTTCTGCGCCCTGCTCGGACAGTACGCCGTTCACGCGGGCATGGCCGGAAAGACCGACATGATCGTGGGGCAGTGGAACAACATCTTCACGCACATCCCGATAAGCGTCGTTACCAGCAAACGCAACCAGATCAACCCGCACTCCCGGCTCTGGTTCAACGTGCTCGAGGCGACCGGCCAGCCCGCGGACATGACCAACGGCTGAGGTCAGCGTTCCCGCGCTTCATTCCATGACGATCAAGGATATCGAGAGAAAACTGACTGAGCTCGCCCTTCGCGAGCGCGCCCTGGTCGATGAACGCGACAGGGCCCGCGGAAGGCTCATGTACAATGCGGAAAAACATCCGGCGGTAAACCGAGTCGTTGAGGATGTGTTCGTTTCGGCACTCGGAATCGACCGTAACTCGGTCGACCGCTATGCACAGCCCGGCAGAAGCGCGGTCGATGATGGAATCGAGCGCCTTTCCGAGGTGGTCGTCCATTTATCGGCCGTACCTCTCGACGCCTCACCGCTTGAAGACTTCGCGGAGATAGGCGTACGACTGCGCCTGAAAAAGGGCTTCGACGACAGCGAATCGAGGCTTTCCGAAGAACGACTGGGAGCCGAAATCCATTCAATTCGCGCCGAAATCGCGCGGTTGCGGGAGCTCAAACGGGCTCTCCGCGACGGGGGCACGACCCGCTGACGCTATACCCTGAATACGTCCGACATGCGCTTCAGGTTCTCCGAAAGCGCCGCCACGCTCTCCGAGCTTCCCGCCATCTGCTCGGCTCCCGACGCGCTCGACTGAATGAGCATGTTGATGTTGGAAATGGATTTTACGATTTCCGTCACCGCGATCTTCTGTTCATCCATGGCGTTTTTTATCTCCTCCGAACGCTGCATCGTCCCGAGTATCTCCCTGTTCGCGCTCGCGTTGAGATCTGTCTGTTTCTTCATGGATTCGGACACACTGTTCATCATTTCGGCTATTGAATTCACGCCCTCTATGATCTTGCCTGTCAGCTCGAGCGACTGGACCATGTTGGACATGCCGGCCCCGATTTCCGCGACATTCGCCTTTATCAGCGAATCGATCTCCTTGATGCTCGAGGCGGTCTGATCGGCGAGCTTCGAGATCTCGTCGGCCACAACCGCGAAGCCGCGTCCGGCTTCGCCGGCGCGCGCCGCTTCAATCGCCGCGTTCAGGGCAAGAAGGTTAATCTGGTCAGAGATGTCCTGGATCATTTTAACTATGTTGGTCATGGCGCTCGAACTCGAGGAAATGTTCACCATGCTGTTGTTGGTGTTTTTCATGGACTCCTCGCCCGTGCGGGCGTCGATGGCGATCCTTCGCGTGCTTTCAAGCGTCTCGTCGATACTGGCCGCAACCTCTTCGACGCTGTCGGAGAGACGCTTGGTGAGTTCGGTCAGCGAGTTCAGGCTCTCGTACTGAACGCGCACACCGGAGGCAACGCTGTCCATTCCGGCGGAGATCTCCTCGACGGTGGCGGTGATCTCCTCGGCGGTGGCCGCCTGGTTTTGGGAATTCTCCGAAAAGGAGGTCGTTGCGGCGGTCATCTCCTCCGCCGATGTCGCAAGGTCCGATGAGACGTCTTTGATGTTCCTGATCACATCCGATACCGACGAACGCATGTGAATGAGCGCCTGGGCCATAACCCCGGTCTCGTCCCGGTTCTCGGTGATGCGGGCGATGGATTCATCCGCGGCAAGATCGTATTCAGCCATGCGGCCGAGGGACTTCGTGATTCGAACTATCGGATCCGAAAGACGTCTGCCGAACAGTATCGACACAACCGTGGCCGCCGAGAGCGACACCGCCATGAGCACGACGAGTATGATGATATCGATCACCATATCGCGCCGGTACCTCGCCGCCTCTTCCTTTACCAGCGTGTCGATGTCGTCGATATAGTTGCCGGTGCCCACCACCCAGCCGAACGGTTTGAACAGCAGCGTGTAGCTGCGCTTGGGCAGCGGCTCGTCGCTTCCCATTTTCGGGAAGTAATAATCGGTATAGCCGCCGTTGTCCTGTGAACCGTTGCGTATGAATTCCTTTACGTAAAAAATCCCTTTCTTGTCCTGGGCCTCGTACCTGTTGGTGCCTTCCGTGTTCTTCCCGAGAAGCACCACGTTGACGCCCTCGGTCGTATCAGTCCAGAAATACCCTTCCTTATCGTAACGGAGCTCGCGCATGAGGTCGGCACCGAGCTTTTTTGCCTCTCGAAGTGACAACTCGCCCTATTCATGTTTTTTATGGATCGCTTTCAACATACTGATCGCGGTTTCGACCTCGAGTCTCGCGTTTCTGTCGAAGTCGTCTCTCAGCTGGCTATCATAATCGGCGAGTTTTCTGGCGTTCGAGCGCGTAATCGAGATCCCAAGTGTGACGCCTATTATAAGGCTCATCAGCACGCAACATCCGGAAGCGAGGATGATGATCTTCGTGGTAAGTCGTTTCATTCGGTACACCCCTGGACGGTCTGGATAATGGATTATCCGTATATGCTGTGTATATTTCGCGGCCGAGTATACACCACGAGCTCAAGAAAGTCAATATCGCGGCCGGTAATGGACTCCAACCGGTCGTCATTAAGTCCTGGTCCGCGATCCGGTATACCGGAACCGCGGGTGAGACAATTCCAGCTCCGACAATTCTACGCGTCTCTCGGCCCGGGAGCGGATTATCTGATTATCTCCCATCCCTTCATGCGCGCGAATATCTCCACCGGCCGTCTGAACTCCCCGTACGAAACGGATGCGTGGTGCGCTATTCCGTTATAGATGATTCGATCGAATACGCTCTTCACGGGCTCTTCGAACACCGCCTTGAGATAGGTGCCGCGCAGCTCTTTCTCCATCGGGATACCCAGCGCGTTCTGCTGGAACACCCGGTAGCGTCCTCCGACGGAATCCATCCGCATTATCGAAACCACTCCGGGTTTCATGACAAAATCCGCCGTAACGCCTTTCCCGCCGGCAAAATAGGTATCCAGCGAGCGAACGCAGATTCCGTCCCACAGCCCGCACGGGGCGGCGCCGCAATGCCACAGCAGGGCGAAATTTTCATCCATGTTGACCTGGGAGAGATCGGCCAGAAAAGGCGTCTGTGCTCCCGCGGCGCGGTGTGCCAGCATCGAAAGGGCCCCGTCGATATCCCCCTCGCACGCGAGGATTCTTCCCTCCGACTGGAGCAGCGACATCGCCGCGCAGGGTGCGATTCCGTAACTTGAAGCGAATTCCGGCCAGCACCGGACGGCCAGGGCGGTAATCCCGCCTGTATCCAGAAAGGCGCGCATCCGTGCGGAGAGGGTCGCCACTCCCTCGAGCTGTTCGGCGCTGATCCCGGAAACGTCAAAGGTCTTCAGGTACTTCTCTTTTTCCTCGTCTATGGCCGGTTTCTCCACATGATGATTGTAGACATCCTGGAGCTCGAAATGGTCCACCAGTGCGCCGGTTTCCCGGTACGTTGAAGGCTCGTCGATATCGATGTTGAAGAATCCGTGCGCGCGATAGCCCGCGATCCCGACGCGGGCCGTCGAAAGAGCCTTCCCGATCCGCACCGCGTCTATCCAGTCCTCGTCGATGGTGTCACGTATGATAGCGTGATAGTTCCGTATGCCCGCCTTATAGAGATTGGACGCGTCAAGATTCACGCCGCATACGGAATTAAGCCGGATCTTCCCGCCGTCATACGGAAGCTCGTTGAGGCCCCAGAGAAGGAGCGGAGCCTTAATCGTCCGCGCGAGCTCGAGCACGAGGTGCCCCAGGTGAAAGGTTCCGCTTATGCAGACAAGGCCGTCGATTTCCATCTTCGAGAGCCGGGCCGCGGCCGCGCGCGCATCATCCACCTCGATGACGAGATCGTCGATAAACCGCCATCTGACATCCGCGATGCTCTCGAGCGCACGGCGTATTTCCGCGTATATCCCGGCGGCCGCGTTGTAGTCGAATGTTTTTCGGGCCAGACATACCGCCCCGATAGTTACCGGATGTTTCATGGTTCATACCTGCCTGTACAGTGTCTCGTAGCGATGCCCGGTCAGCTCCTCGCAGACCCGGCGTGTTTCCGTATCGACATCCTCTTTGCGGCCTCCCGTCCTCAGCCGCTCGATCTCCCTCATGAGTATCCCGTGAGTGGACGGCGAGATGCGAAAACGCGACGCGAACAGCAGGCCGAGCGTGATGAGCACGAGGGGTGTGATGATGAAAAAAGCCTTTATGAGCGCGAGCGTCGCGTCGGACTGCTGCACGGTCGTCTTCGAGGCGATCTGCTGTGCCGTCGGCACAACGTATCCAATACCCCTTAACAGAAGACCGAGAAGTGGAAGCACGAACGCGCCCTGTATCAGTTTCCGGATGAGGGTCATCGCTCCGGCGTATGTTCCCGCGCGCTTGCGGGCCGTGATGAGCTCGTCGACGTCCGTTACAAAGGGAAGCACCGTCCACGGAATGACAACCCCGGCCGACATTCCAGCTCCGACCAGCACGCAGTTGAGTATGACAAGATACGACGGCGAACCCGGATGCTGAATTCCCATTATCAGCGTCGCGCATCCCCATATAATCAGACCGACCAGGTAGGCCCGACCGTGTCCTCTCCTGTTGGCGAGCATCACGTAGAGCGGCAGCACCGCCAGCTCAGTGAGGACGATCGCCCCGAGCCCCAGGTGGACGATATCGCCCCGGCCGAGGTAGTCGATTACATAGAATTTGAACCAGGACATCAGAACGTCCATCGAAGCGTATGCGCAGATGTACATGCCTATATGCAGTCTGAAGGTCCGGTTGGCGAAAATCGAGCCGAAGTTGCGGAACATACCCATCGGCTTCGTTTCCCCGGCATCGGAACGGGGGAGCTCCCATGTTCCCAGAAAGACGAAAATCCACGGGACGGCGAACAGAAGGCCGAAAACCAGACCGACCGCCATGTGGCCCCGTCCCGGATCATCGAACGCGTTTATGATCGGCTGTGCGAGCACCCCGGCCAGCAGGGACGCGAGTATTGAAAAAATCATCCTGGTACCCGAAAGCCTGTTGCGCTCCCTGAAATCGAGCGTCATCTCCGCGCTGAGGGCGGAGTAGGGCACCATTGTCATGGTCGATACGGTATAAAAGAACAGGTAGGCGAAGAAGTAGTACAGGAAAGTCCACAGCTGAGTATCGAGGCGTACCGGAAGCCAGATCAGGAAGAAGCTTATCGCCACCGGGAGTACCGCGATGAGAAAGAACACGCGCCTGCGGCCATGCCTCGATTTCGTGTTGTCGCTGATGTATCCCATGAGCGGGTCCGACAGGGCGTCCCATATCTTTCCGAGTCCGGGGATGAGGCCGGCGAGGACCGGGGAGAGCCCCACGACATTCACCAGATAAAACATCGCGAAGGTGCTGATGAGAAAGAAGGATCCGCCGCCGTACAGATCGCCGACGCCGTACGCGATGAGATTTCGGGTTCGCAGACGCGGATTATCCGTCATTGTTGTCTCCTCTATGCGTTGATTATGAGCGCGGAGATTATCCACATGATGATAAAACTGAGAATGTTGGTCGCGTTGACCATCATGCCCGCAAGCCGTGTGTCGTAGCCGAATTCCACCGCGTACGGTATCGTCGACATACCGACGGGCAGGATGAGCCCTATGGCGATGATCCCGCGATGAAGCGGGCCGACCGGCAGAAGGATATAGAGCGCCGCACCGACAGCGATCCCCAGAGAGTATCTGAGAGCGAGAACTTTCGCGATACGCCTCCATTCGGCCCCCGTCAGCGAGAAATCGAGATAGATCCCGATGAGCAGGAGGGCGAGAGACATGTTCGCGCGGGCGACTGTCCGAATTACGTCCGATGCAAACGGGGGGATTCCCACGCCGGAGAGGTTGAGGACCAGGGACAGCAGATAGCTCATGAATGGGAAAAAGGTCAGTATCTGGACAAGGGCCTGTTTCGCGCCGACCGTTTTTTTCAGCGGCGAAAGGTACGAACCGGCAAGATAGCACACCAGGAACACGATAAGCGCGTTGCCCATATCGAACATGGCGATGTATCGCAGTCCTTCCGTTCCCCACACTCCCTCGATGAGCGGGAAGGCGAACAGGCCGATGTTGAAACCCATGGCCGAAATTGTCAGAATCCCTCGCCGCGCGGGCTCCTCGTTTCTGAATACCCTGTATGAGACGACCGACATCATCACGCTGAACGCGACGCACACCACGGGAAGCACCGCAAGCGTTCCGTCCATCGTGAACGATGAAAAGGTATCGAGGATGAGGGCGGGCAGGGTGATATTGAGCACGAGGCGTGAGAGTGCCTCGCCGTCCGCGCGGCTCAGTATGCCTGACCGACGGAATCCGAACCCGGCAAGCACGATACAGAGGGACAGCAAAAACTGGTAGTTCAGCTTTTCCATGGTCGTTGTTTTCAGGCCAGTACGGGCGGCGTGATTTCCGCGCCCGTGGGCCGTCGTCCGGAACTCACCTCAGCTTCGGGTATCGGTACTGTCCCACGCGTCCCTGAAACGCTGGAGGCCCAGATCCGTAAACGGGTGGTAGAAGCTTTCTTTAAACACATCGAATCCGGCCGTCACGATATGAGCGCCCGCGACCGCGGACTCGACGATCTGCCTGCCGTTGCGCACCGCGGCGACTATGATTTTTGTCGCTATTCCGTAATTGAAAAACGCCGCGATGATATCGCCGATAAACGCGGTGACTTCCTCTCCGCTCGATTCCTTCCAGCCGATGAAGGGTGAAACGAACTCGGCGCCGATACGTCCGGCCTGAAGCGCCTGCGATGCGCTGAATACAAGCGTGACATTGGTGCGCACGCCGGTCTCCACCAGCTCTTTCGCGGCGGAGAGGCCCTGTTCGGTGCAGGGTATCTTGATGACGAAATTCTGGGACATGGCCGCCAGCCCGCGCGCCTCTGCGACCATGGATTTCGCGTCCTCCAGATGCGGATTTATCTCCACCGAAATCGGGAAGTCTTTCCCCTTGAATTCCTCCGCCAGCTCCCGTATCACCGTAAAAAACGGTTTGCCCGAGGCGAGTATGTGCCGGGGGTTCGAAGTGACCCCGTTGATCCCCCAGTTCGCATACGCGTAGCGTATTTCGTCGATCTTCGCGCTGTCCAGAAAGTAGTTCATGATCGTGTCCCCGTCACTGTTTTTTCAGAAAATCCTTTATCTTCACGACATTGCCGCTGTGAGCGGATTCCTCCGCCGCGGCGCCGACGACTATCGACCAGTACCCCTCCTCGGCGGATGCCGTGTTTGTCGCGATACCGTCCATATTATCTATAAACGCGCGGTGCTCGAAATAGGTCGCTCCGTTGTGGCCGCTCGCCTCTATATAAACCGGGTACGTCGGCGTGGTAATCCTCGACGGCCTCTTCTCCCCGCAGATAATCTCCATGTGGCTCTTCGGGCGCGGATCGGCGAGATAGTCCTCGTTCTCGAACGCCCGCAGGCGTCCCTCGTCGCCGCAGATCGTGATCTCCTCGTAAAACATCGGAGAGAACATGCAGAGGTTGAAACTCGCCCTGACGCCGTTCTCGTAGGTTACTATAACCATCGCGTTGTCGAGTATGTCGGATTTCCTCCCCCTGTACTCGAAATCGATGAAGTTGACGGCCATGCTTCCGGAGGCGTAGACCGACTCGGGCCTCGCGCCGGCGAAAAGGTTGAGCAGGTCGAAGTAATGACAGCACTTTTCCACGAGCGTTCCGCCGGAATATTCCGAGAACTTGTTCCACTGCGAGACCTTGTCGAGGAAGGGGATGCGGTGTTCGAGGATGCTGACGGTCTTGATATCGCCGAGTGTCCGGCGCTCCAGCGCCTCGTGGATCGCCTCCCGGTAGATCGATTTGTACCGGTACTGGAGGCCGATCTGAAACACTGAAGGATATTTCGTCGCCATGAGGAGTATTTCACGCGCGTCGGCGACGGTGGTGGCCATCGGTTTTTCGAGGAGGATGTGTTTGCCCGACCGTGCAGCCACCCTGACGATGTCGATGTGCGTATAGTTAGGCGTGCACAGAATAAGGGCGTCCGCGGCCGGTTCGTTGCAGGCGGCTTCGAGCGAATCGTAGATCACGAGCTCCCTGCCGGGGGCGTGCATCGCGAACATCTGACCGGCGCTCTCGATACTCCGCGGGTTTATGTCGTAAATCCCGTGGATCGCCCCGCGGCCCTCGAGCTCGGTGACGCGCATATGCTCCTGTCCCATGATGCCCGTGCCGATCACATTGAAGCGATACCGTGGTTTATCGACCTCCAGAAGATATCTGTCGCCGTCCGGAAGATAGTTGAACTGCGGGTTCTTCGCGAAAACATTGCTTCTAAATTCCTTGCCTTTCGACGCCATGAAACCCTTCCTCCTGTTGATGAATGATAGACGTTGTGCGTCAGTCCTCGAGCCCGAGACGCCAGAGGGCCGTGCCCTTCAGGCCCATTTTCAGCGCGAGAGTTTCGAGCTCTTGTCGCGTATGGGAATCCGCTATGTATGTCTTTATCATTTCCTTGCCGCGGCGATGTTCATAATACAGGCATCCCGATTCATGCCTGGCTCCTCCGTGCAGCGCGGCCTTACGTGCGCCGGCGCGCGCGGACACCACCTCCACGCCGACGGCCGTCCACGAATATCCGTACGCGGGAATACCCAGCCAGAGTTTTTCCGGGAGGAAGTGCCGGAGCGCGTGCTTTACGTTCTCCTCGGCCCATGATACGGAAACGACCGGCCCCGGCGTCGTTCCCCGGCGGTGCAGATCGTAACACATAAGCACCGCTTCGTCGAGCAGTGGAGCGAGCCGCGCGAAATCGTGAAAGCCGGCCCATTTCCGGGGAAATCCAATCTGGGGGAAAAGCGCCATCGAAAGGGAACAAGCGCCGTCGTGAGCCTTCAGGGCCGCGCGCAGCTCGCTTACGAACGATACCAGGTCGCCCGCCCGCTCCGGCGCCAGGTACTCGAAATCGAGGTGTACGCCTCTCGCGCGGAATGAAGCGACGCAATCAATAATCTCCTTCACCGCGCGCGCACGCGCGGCCGGCGAATAGAGCAGGTGCGCGCCTTCGGCCGGCGATGTAAACGTGAGGACAGGAACAAACAGGGTTCCGGATATACCGGCCGCCTCGGCGAAGGCTCGTGCGCGCGACGGTTTCCTGGCCAGACCGCCGTTTCTGTCTATCGCGAATCCGGCGAGCGCCGCGACCGTATAGCCGGTGAGCGGACGCTCATCGGCGCGCGTAACCGGTGATACAACCGGGGAGGAATCGGTCAGGTAGGCCCATCGCATCGCCCGGGCGGGTGTCCCGGTTTCGGATCGGACCGGGAAGGGCGCGACGGCGAGCGCCAGTAACAACGATACAGGCACTGCATGGACGCTGAATCGCTTCATTCGGAGATGTACTCCCGGCAATCGTACGATTACCTCAATAGAGTATCTTCGAGCACTCCGCTTAGTCAAGCCGTTTTGAACCGCCGATTTTGTAGTCTGAGAAAAAATGCTTTTCATTAATATCCGTGTTCTCATTGAATATCCGGAATTACCGGCTATACTTGATTTTAAGAGGTGAACTTTCCGTTCAGAACATTATGAAGAATCGTCCCCATTCGCACGACCGCCTCGAAACGGAAAACACTATCGACGGAAGGCCCGCTTCCGAAGGTGCCGGATCATACGATCGGCTGATCTCAGGCATTTATGAGAAGGCCCTTGTCGCGGAAGACCTTTCAGATTTTTTTTCCGAATGCCTGAAGACTATCGGCGAGACGCTCGGAGTTTCCCGTATATTTCTTTACGAGTACCTGGAAGACAGCCTCGTCCTCAAGAGCATTCATGAATGGACCGGTGAAAGGCTCCCGGCGGGCAAGGATGTACTGATGAACATCCCCAGGTCCCGTGTGCCATGGTGGATGAATACCATCACCGGCAACGAGATCATCAAATTCAGCGACATCGACGAGATTCCCTCGGCCTTCGAACGAAGGGTGCTGAAACAGATCGGCATCAAATCGCTGATCGCCGTCCCGCTTTTTCTGAGCAAACGGTTTTATGGATTCATCGGAATAGCCGACAACATCCGGAACCGCACCTGGGACAATGGCGTTACCGATACCATAAAGGCCGCAGCCCAGATCATGACCGGCGTATTGGGCCGCAAAAGGGCGGAAGAGGCGCTGGCCGATGAGAAAGAACGGCTGGCGGTCACGATTAAAAGCCTCGCGGACGGAGTGATCGCTGTCGACAGGCAGGGGAAAATCACCCTGATGAACAGCATGGCCGAAAAGCTCACCGGATGGTCCTTTGACGAGGCGCGTCAGAAGCCCCTTACCGATATCTTCTATTTCATCGACGAAAAAACGCGCGAGTTGTCCCACTCTCCGGTTAACCGCCGTAATGACCGCGGAAATGAAGAAACGATCACCTTCAACAGGATACTCGTTTCGCGGGACGGCGCCGAACGTCTCGTCAGCACGACCATTTCTCCGCTGCTGGACCACTCATCGAAATACGTCGGCACGGTACTCGTATTCAGGGACATCACCGGCGAGAGGACCCTTCAGAACGAGCTTCAGAAGATCCAGAAGCTCGAGTCTCTCGGAAATCTCGCATCGGGACTGGCACATGATTATAACAACATTCTCACATCCGTGATAGGGAATATCTCGCTCGCCAAAATGAGGGGTAATTCGCCGGAAGAGATACAGGAATACCTGGAGGAGGCCGAAAAGGGCCTCATGCGCGCCACGGGCCTCACCCAGCGACTCGTAAGTTTTTCCAGAGACGACGGAATATCACACAGAAGACAGGTCGACCTGCGTCAACTCATCGAGGAAACGACCGCTTTTTCCCTTCACGGCTCCAATTGCGTGGCGGAAACCCGGATAGATGAAACACTGTGGAAAGCCACCATTAACGAAATGCAGATAGGGCAGGTAATCCATAACATTATCGCCAACGCCATCCAGGCCATGCCCGACGGCGGAAAGGTCACGATTACCGCTCGTAACGTGTACATAGAATCATCGCAATCGCTGCCGCTTAACGACGGCAGGTATGTCCGCATATTCATAAGCGATACCGGGCCCGGCATACCCCAGGGCATACGTGACCGTATTTTCGAACCGTTTTTTACGACGAAAGTGAACTCACACGGACTGGGACTGGCTGCGTGCTATTCAATCATTAAAAGCCATCACGGACATATAACGTTTCAGTCATTCATAAACGAGGGCACCACATTTACGCTGTTCCTCCCCGCAACCGAAGAATACGATTCCCGTCCTGTTCCGGGAGCCCTGGCGCACGAGACCACTCCGCCGGCTTTCTCGAAAAAGGGTAAGATACTTCTTTTTTACGATTCCGAGACCCCGCGGCTCATTACCGCCAATATCCTGAAAGCAATGGGTTATACGATCCACCAGTCTCAAACCATCGCGGAATCCCGCTCCAGGATACAGGACGCCATGACGATAGGAAGCCCGTTCGATCTGCTCGTCATCGACGTCCATGACGACTGTCGATCGTCTGGAATGATCGATGAAATCAAGGAGATCGATCAGACGATAAAGATCCTGATTATAGATGAGAACCATGCCGAGTCGGAAACTGATTCAAGGTACGACAGGAACATCATAGTTACACGGCCGCAGAAGATCACGCATCTTTCACGGATCATTAAAAGCATACTGGCGGAGTGAGGCGCTGAAGGGGAGTACACGGGGTGGATCTGGATTATACAGACATGCGCGCTAATGCGACATAATATATGTTATCGGAAGTTAGATACATATTACTAATGCCTTATATCATTACTGTTCATTCTTCCTGTTCGGCAAGCTTCTTGATAAAGCGAGCCCTCTCGTTGGTTCCGTCGATTTTCAACGCCTGTTCCGCGAAGGATCTGGCCTTTTTTCTGTTTCCGTGGTTGTAATACAGCTCAGCGAGAATAAGGCACGCGTCCACGTTTTCGGGATCCAGCTCGAGCACCTTCAGCATGTGATCGCGCGCTTTGACATCGGAGCGGTCCGGATTCCTGTAATGGAAAATACCCAGATAAAAATGGGCCTCACGCGAATCAGGGTACATCGCAAGGGCTTGCTCGGCATAGCGCAATCCATCCTTGATATATCCGGTCCTGATGTCTCCCGGGATTCTGGTGAAATACGCTTCCCGATACCTTGTTTCCGCCATGCTCCGCAACAGCGTATACCGGTCCTCTTTATCATACATTCGCGAAATACTCTTATACGCTTCGGAGAATTCCCTGAACGCGAATTGCAGCATGTCGTCTTTAAGGTACAGTAATCCAAGCGCAAGGTGGGCCTCGGGGTTACCCCTGTCGAGTTCGATCGCCTTTTTATAGTTTTTTATCGCTTCTCCATCATCGCCGGTTGCCTTGTAATAATCGCCTCGCGCGCCGTAGATGTACGCGTATTTGGAGTACTGTTCCTCAACCCTCTGCACAACCCTGTTTCCGGCTTTCGCCAGGCGCAGGTTCCCGTATCCTACCAGCATCGGACCGAACGATAAGCTTTTAAACACCGTTTTGACTTCAAGTCGCGACACGATCAGATTCTTGTCGTTTATTACGAAAATTTCATCACCCGTTCTTATGCCTTCAGATTGAAACAGACGAACGCTCGCTTTAGATTTGTCGCTGGCCGACTGCGCTATGTCATCCTTATCATACTCTTCCTTCATCCCTATGGATTCGAGCTTGCCGATAAGCACCGCGCTCCATCCCGCCGTATCACGTTCATGGTAAAATACTTTAAGCGTGGCCGCCTGGTCGGAAGCGCGCATGAGCGTTCCGGCGGTCGCTTCGCCGGTGATAAAAGATCCGGCGGACACCGCAACCACCATAACACAATCCAGTACGAATCGCTTCATCGCTTACCTCAGCATCCTCATGGGATTGAGCGGCGTCAGATACTTCCTTACCTCGAAATGGAGGTGTGCTCCAG
>JAGODA010000303.1 GCA_017998475.1 Spirochaetota bacterium
TGGCTCTTGTATCTCATTATGGCGTGGGACCGCCTCAATACTGCCGCTTGTGGGATTGATCCGGAGCGAAGGGGAGCCTCCCTCCCGTTTCAGGTAACAACCCGCGATCCGGAGTTTTCTCTCGAGCTCTCTCCGTTTCATCCAATAGAGACCGTCTCCCGTATCGCGTCCTCGGGAAGACCGCGCAGCATATCGGCTCTGCGGTCCTCGAATATCAATTCTATCGCCTCGCGGAGATTGTTTTTCGCCTCTTCAATCGTTTCTCCCTGCCCGTTCGCTCCGGGAATTTCGGGGCATTGCGCCCAGTACCCACCCTCGGGAACCGGCTCAATTATCGCGGTGAATTCCGATTTCATAATCTTGCCTTTTCGTGAATATACTGGCGCCAACAGCCCATTGTAAGCGATAGCTTCTTTCTGAAAAATATAAAAAGAACTCTGCTCTATAAAATCCATTTCAGTCCGCGCGGAACGTCTCTCCGGTATCGGAGAAACGCATGCGCCTCGAATGGTTCAACGGCGTATGCGCGAAATGATCTTCGGGTCGTGGAGCTCGCGGAGGGCGTCCGCGGCGATCCAGCGCGCGGCGGGCGAGTCGATCGCGGCGATCCGTTCGGCCGTGCGAAGCGCCTTTGTATTGAGGGCCATGGAGCGCTTGCCGATCTGGCGGAGGGCCCAGTTGACCGCCTTGCGCACGAAGTTTCGCCCGTCCGTCGATTCCCTCTCTACCAGCGCGAGGAATTCCTCGAAGACCGCGTCGTTCGACTTCCCGTCGTGCACCGCGAGTGTGGCCATCAGCGCGAAGCCCGCGCGTTTGACGAATTCTTCGCCGCGCGCGCTCCAGGCGACGGCAAGGGAACGCGCGAAGGGAAGCCGGCGGAAGAGGTTCATGCAGCACTGGTCGCAGAGGTCCCACGAATCGAAGTCCGCGGCCCATTGTTCCGCCTGTTCCTCCGTCACCCTGTCGGGCTCGTCGACAAGCGAGGCGAGGATGCGCGCCTCGTGGAGGCCGCTCTCCCAGAGCCGTGCGGCCAGATCGTGATCGCGGCCGCACTCCCTCGCGAGCGCGCGGAGCTTCGGCATGGAAACGCCCAGGGTCTTCTCCGCGCGAATGCCGAAACGCTCCATGCCGGCGCGCGAACCGGGATCGGCAAGCGAGCGCAATCGCGCAAGGGCCGCGCGCGCCGTCACGGCCCCTTCCACACGTTGACCTCGGGATTGTCGTTGCAGCTTTTGCAGAAGACGCGCGGATCGCCGTGGCCGCAGCCGTAGCACCACAGGTCGAAGACGCGGCATTCGGCGCACAGGGCCTTCCCGCACCCGTTGCAGAGCACCACGGCCTCCCGCTCCCGGCAGGCCTCGCAGGTCCTGTTCTCCACCACGGTGATCACGCGTTCTCTCCCTCGATAATGCGGATCGCGCGCGGGTAGACGAGCGCCACCATGGCGTAGAGCTCCCACGCGAAGGGGATGAACCCCAGATATCCGAGCACCGGCATCTCGAAGAGCTTGATGTGTCCCAGGATGGGAACGGTGTAATGCCACTTTGTGTGCGCCCAGAAATTCCAGAACTCCCACAGGTAGCCGCAGAGAAGGCCGGAAAGGCCGAGCACCACGAGCGGGCGGTAGTCGCCGCGCGACATGGACCGTAGAAGTGACGGGTTTCCCATGAGGAAGTTAAAAGGTTCCAGCAGCAGGGCGAACCCCAGCCACACGAACGCGGCGGTGAACTCGGAGTAATAGGTGTTCGCCGCCCACGCGAGGAACGAAAAGAGCGAGGCGTCCGCGGCGCGGTTAACGTAGTACATGGAAAACGGAACGATCGGGATGAAGAGAAAAACGAGCCCGGTGAGGAACAGCGCGGTGAGCGCGCGCCGGCCGGAGGGGAAGGGGCGTCCGCGCACCGTCCGGACGAGCGTCAGCATCACGCCATATAAAAGAAAAATTCCGGGGATGATGGTGGCGAACGACCAGACGTATGCCGGGTAGAGGAGCCACGGCGAATCCACGAGATTTTCGTAATGCCAGTTGGAGAGGAAGATGTTGAACCACTCGAACACCCACCAGCCGATGACGGAAATGACCGCGACCGGGACGACGGCGCCCGTGCGCACCAGCGAGCGGCGCGTCGCGCCGTACAGCACCGCGTCGAGCACCAGTATGAGGCCCGTCCAGAAGACCGGGGTTGCCCAGGTGGTGAGCTCCCGCGCGTCGAGGAAGATGAAAAGCTGCATGAAAAGGATGAGGAGCACCCCGATGTAGAGGTAGAAGGGATACGCGCGCGAGGACATGATGACGCTCCAACCGTTCGACGTAAGCGCATGCTACCGCCCTGCGCGTCGCCGCGCAAGGATTTTATCATGGCGCGGTGACGGCCGGCGAGGGGTTACAACCCCCTGTTCTATCGGGGCCCCGTCGCGCGCGGCGAATACTCCTTGACGTATTAGAGCATATACTCTATTCGTGGTTCCGGGGGAAACGGATGAAAACACGGGACCGTATCGTCGAGACGGCGCGCGAGCTCTTCAACGAGGAGGGGGCCTCGCGCGTCACCACCAACCACATCGCCGCGGCCATGACCATTAGCCCCGGGAATCTCTATTACCATTTCCGCGACAAGGAGGAGATCATCCGCGAGATCTTCGCGCGCATCGTCGCCGATTTCGACACGCTCTACCGTGTGCCGAAGGACTTCGTGCCCACGGCGGCCGGGTTTTTCGGCATATTCACGCGGACCTGCGACCTCTACTATAAATACCGCTTCTTTTACCTGGAGCTCGCCACGCTGTTGGGGCGCGATCCCCTGCTCAAGAAAAAATACCTGGCCAACCTCCGCGCGCGCTTCAGGCAGCAGAAGGCTTTCTACGCGCGCCTGGCCGACGCCGGGATAATCAGGGCCTCGTCGGAGAAGGAGCTTGTGGCCAACCTGACCAACGGCTGGATCGTCAGCGACTTCTGGCTCACCTGGCTCTACATCAGCGACGCGAAGATCACGCCCGAGCGCATCGCCGAGAGCGCCCGGCAGGTCTATTATCTGCTGAAGCCCCACCTCACGCCCGCGGCGCTCGCCGAGGTGGAGACGCTGCTCGACTGACGCACGCGCCCCGGTTTTTCCTTGCGTGCCGCGCCGTTCGCCGATATACTCCACCTGCCTTCAATCGGGACAGAAATAACCGATCGAACCGTCCGCCGCAGCGCCCTGTGCCCGCTTGAAAAACAGAACAAACCGGAGGAGTTCGGGAATATGCGCGCGAAATGGATTCGTATATGTGCGGTCATTCTGGCGTTCGGCGTCGCCGGCTGCGGCGCCTCCAGAACGGTGAAGAAGGATTCGGTGAAGTCGATACGGAACGTCGCGATCGTAAGCGTCTACTGCCCGGCCGCCATTACCATCGACAACCAGCGGCAGGCCGTGGGCTTTCACGCGGTCGACGCGGCGGTGCAGGCGAAGCAGAGGACGGCCGACGCCATGGCGGAGTTCAGGCCGCGCGGGCTGTTTCTGCTCAACAGGGCCCATGCCGAGACGGTGGGGCAGTTCGAGCGCGCCTTCGGCTGGAAGGTCCAGCCGCTCACCGCGTCCATAAAGTCCGGACACTACGCCGCGTTGAGGCAATGGTCGGACGAACGCAAGGACACGTCTTTCCATAAGATGATGGGCGTCGACGGCACGGCCTTCCTGTGGGTGGGCAAGGACGACGATTCGCTGCGGTCGTTGCTCAGGGAATGCTGCGCTAAGGGGGGCTACGACGCGGTGATGATAGCGAGCTTCGATTTCGCCTACAGCAAGAGCTGGTTCGGCAAGTCGGGAATCTCCGCCAAGGCCCGCACCTTCGTCGGAATACAGATCGTCGATCGCAACGGCGACTTGATCGTGGCCACCGATCGGGCCGACGAAAGGGAACGCGAATACTCCGTGATGGCCGACGACACCATGCCGCTCAAGGGCTGGACGGCCGACATCAACGATACGACGATACAGACCTTCGACTCGGCGACGAAGAAGAGCGTGGCCAACATGATCTCGCTTCTTAAAAACGAAATGTACTGATCCGCGCCCCGCGGCGGCGCTTAGAGAAAACTTTGAAGCGCCGCTAG
>JAGODA010000304.1 GCA_017998475.1 Spirochaetota bacterium
GACCGATCCGGTGCTGGTTTCAGGGACGGACGGCGTGGGCACCAAACTGAAGCTCGCCCAGTGGATGAACAGGCACGACACCATCGGCATCGACGCGGTCGCCATGTGCGTGAACGACCTCCTGGTCTCGGGCGCGGAGCCGCTCTTCTTCCTCGACTATATAGCCTGCGGAAAGCTCAACGAAGACGTGATGGTGCGGGTGGTCGCCGGGCTCGCCGAGGGATGCCGCATCGCCGGCTGCAGCCTGGTGGGCGGGGAGACGGCGGAGCATCCCGGCGTGATGCACCCCGACGATTACGATATCGCCGGCTTCGCCGTCGGCGTGGTCGACAGGCCGAAGATAATCGACGGAAAAACGATACGTCCCGGCGACGCGATCATCGGACTCCCCTCGTCCGGCGTTCATTCGAACGGATTTTCGATGGTGCGCAGGCTTCTTTTCGAGGTGAAGAACTACACCCCTGACTCCACGGTGCCGGAACTCGGCGTTTCGCTCGGCGAGGCGCTGCTCGAGCCCACCCGTATCTACTGCAGGCCGGTGCTCGGGTGTCTGGGGAAAGGAGCGAGGATAAAGGGGATGGTGCATATCACCGGGGGCGGATTCTACGAGAACATCCCGCGCATTCTGCCGGCCGACACGGCGGCGGTCATAGAGAAAAAGAGCTTCACGCCGCACCCGGTGTTCGGTCTCATACAGAGGGAAGGCCGGGTCGAGGAGCGCGAGATGTTTACGACCTTCAACATGGGAATAGGCCTGATGCTGTTCGCCGGGGAAACCGACGCCGACGCGCTGTGTGGATTGCTTCGCGAGGCGGGCGAGGGCCCGGTGCGAATCGGATCCGTGGTAACGCGGAAGGACGACGCGGTCAGGCTCGTCTGACCGCGAGGCATTCGTGGGTGATGTGAAGGCCCGGGGGTATATGAGCAGCGAACGCGGTACACATCTTCGTTCGACGGGGCCCGTACTCATGAAGGGCGCAGAGCCTGTGTTCACCATGGGAGGCACCGGCCGGGGGGTGCTGTTGCTGCACGGTTTTACCGGGACTCCCCATGAGATGAAATACCTCGGGAGGCGCCTCTCGGACGAAGGCTACACGGTGTTGATCCCGCGCCTGCCCGGACACGGCACCACGATCGCGGAGATGACGCTCACCACGGGACGCGACTGGCTTCTAGCCGCCCGCGAAGCTTTCATTGATCTCCAATCCTGTTGCCCGGACGTGTCCTGCGTGGGGCTTTCGATGGGGGGGATCCTGTCGATTCTGCTTGCGCGGGAATTCCCCGTCCGCCGGCTTGTGCTCCTTTCAACTCCCTCCTCGCTTCCCGGGTACGGGGTGTATCTGGCGCCGCTGCTGGCGCCGTTCGTAAAGGTCCTCCCGAAAATTGACGAAAAAAAGGGGCTCAACAGCATAGAGGCCCGCTCGTACCATGTCTGTTACAACGAAGGGATACCGGTCCGGCAGGCCTGGCACCTCAACGGCCTCATCCGCCGGGCCATGAGGGTGCTCTCCGCGGTATCGACGGACACGCTCATCATCCAGTCGCTCGGAGACGAGTATATCCCGGCGGATTCGATACACCGCATCCACGATCGCCTTGGCTCACGGCGCGTGGAGAAGATATTTCTGGACATCAGCAATCACGCAATCACCGTGGACTACGAAAAGGACTACGTGGCGGAAGAGGTACTCCGCTTCCTGTCCGCGTGAACACACCTTTCCCGGATTCCCCTTTAAATAAGTAAAATTATGTTGACATACATCTCCGGATAAAGAATGCTCGACCTTCCATTTTACTTTTTCCGTGAGGAGACATCTATGTGTAGAAGAACCTGTGTCGTACTGCTCGCCGCGCTCATGTTGTTCGCGCTCCTTCCCGCCGGCGCAAACGCGGCCGAGAAGCCGTATACCGGAAGGACCTGGGAATACGTAAACGTCACTTTGCTCCTTTCCCCCAACTGGGCGTTCATGGTCATGCCGGGGCACCGTTTCGAATTCTATCGCGGCGCGGACCCCACCTATAACGCAAAAGAGACTTTTCTCTGGGAATTCTTTGCCGGTCCAATCTATATCCAGAAATTTGAGAGTTTCACCTTCAAGCTTCCGCTGTGGTATTATTATATGGGATTTCCCATAGACGCGGACGATAGAAAAACCGCGGGTGCATACGATGATCGTTTCTGGTCGCACAACATCGAGGTGGTGCCGATATTCGAATTCAATGTGGACGCGCTGAAGGTAACCAGCCGTACGATTTTCCACAACAAGGTGTATGCCGACAACAGATTTTACACCACCGCGAACCAGAAGAAAGGTCATTCTCTTCTGATCAGGCAGATGCTCATGCTCGAGTACGCGCTTAACCCGATGTTCTCGCTCCTGCTCGGCGACGAGATCTTCGTCGGAGTGAAGGAAGACGGAGGCACCAAGGACCTCAACGACGGAGCTTTCCGTGGAGAACCGTTCTTCGAGCGTAAGGGTTTTTCCGAGAACCGCCTCCACGCGGGCTTCAACGTAAAGTTCAACCCGGCGCTGTCGCTTTCCCCGCAGTACGTGTACGACACCACATACCTTCCCGAGTCGGGCTACCGCCTGACCTCGCGGAACCATTATATCATGCTTACGCTCAATTACGTCCTCAAGCTGTACTAGAATGCCCTCCCCCCGGGCGCGCCGAGCGCGCCCGGGTCTTTCGCGCCCTTTCCGTATTCGCACTTGACATATCGTCCCGCCGCGCGTAGAAATCACTCACAGCGCCGTACCATCCCGAATCCGCCGCTACAGGCCGGGTTTCCACGGCGACGACGTGTATGCCGCAGAAGAGCGACGACATAAAAAAGCTCGAGCGCAGGGCCAAGGCCATGCTCCTCGACAAGGACATCCCGCCCGCCAAGATGGACGTGGTGCGCTCGCTTCTCAACAACAGCGAGATCGCGCCGTGGGAGCGCTACGGCGCGATCATATCCCTCATCCAGACCTGTCCCGACAAGCCCCGGCCGAAACAGCGCGCGGAGCGCGTCGAGATCAAAAGCAGCCGCGCCGTCCGCCGATCCCCTTCCTCGGAAGAGGCGCACGAGCAGCGGCGCGCGGTGGTGCTCGAGCCGGGAAGCATATTCGTCAACCTGTTATACGCAAAGTACCGAAACCTCAGGCTCTTTAAAAAGCGCTATCTCATCCACGCCCCCAACAGGCTGGGCATCGGCATACGCAAGCGCCTCATCCCGTCAAAACGGATGCTTTCGGTGATCGGCGCGGTCATCGCGGCGCAGGAGGCCATCCTCGCGCGGCTTTCGGCGCTCATGCAGTCGATGCTTGAGGATCCGTCACTCGAGGAGCCGATAGTGTTCAATTACCTGCGGCGCTTCAGGGACTGGATGATCGCCACGCCGCTCGTGCAGTATTCGTACGATTCGATCAAATGGATGGACCGCGGCGCGTTCGAGGACGAGCTCAAAGACTTCGTCGTACCGTTCTTCTCGTTCCTCAAACTTCCGGCCGAAACGCGGGAGCTCATCATCCTGCAGGTGGAGAACCGCCTGCGTGCGGCGGACGACCTCCGCAAGGAGGAGATCGTCTCCTCGGACTCGGGAACCGCGCGCAACGCCAAGGAGAAGCGGAACCTGGAAAAGGAGAAGCAGGTGTACGAGTACATGATGCTCGTCCGCTCGTTTATGCCCGGCTCGGTGCGGGCCGATTCCGCGCTTTCGCAGACCCTCAGGCAGAAATATGGCGTACAGTCGTATCCGCACCTGCTCCTCTCGCTCATGGAGGCGCTGGTGTTCCGCCGCGAGATAGAGTATCGCGATCTCGACGCGTATTACGACATCCGCCCGCCCGTAGTGAGCGCTCTCGAGTGGGATTACAGCCTGGAGGCCGTGCGGAAGGCGGGCAAGGACCAGGAATCGCGGAAAAGACGCCGGATAGAATCGCTCAAGAAGGCGCTCGAGCCCTACGAAGAGATTCACGCGCTGCTCAACCTGAAAATGGACGGCCGGAACCTTTTACTCCGGGCTTTCGAGGAGCAGTGGCGCATGGTGGACCGCCGGCAGCGCGATTTCGAGAACATCCACGAGGAGGATTTTTTC
>JAGODA010000305.1 GCA_017998475.1 Spirochaetota bacterium
GCCTATTTTCCAGAAAGGGCGCTTCACCGGCGCGAACGGCGTCCTGACCGACATACACGATCGGAAGGAGGCCGAGGACCGCGTTCTTCAGGAAAGGAACTTCGCCACCACCATCATCGACACCCTGCCGGGCATCTTTTTCATTATGGACGGCCGGGGTACGCTAGTCAGATGGAAGGGGAGGGTAAAGGGCGACGACGCCTTCGGATACAGTCCGGAGGAGGTGCGTTCCATGAACGCGCTCGAAATGGTGGAGCCGCGTGACAGGGACCTCGCGGCGGCGAAGCTGCACGAGGGCTTCGTAAAGGGACAGACCTCGGTCGAGATCACCTTCATGCGGAAGAACGGCGATCGTCTCGCGTTCCATGTCGCCGTGTCGCGCATGCGGCTCGACGGTGAGAACTACCTCATAGGAATCGGTTTCGAGATAACCGACCGAAAGCGCGCCGAGGAGGAGCGGGAGAAGACCCGGACACAGCTCATACAGGCGCAGAAAATGGAGGCGATCGGCACGCTCGCCGGCGGAATAGCGCACGATTTCAACAATATGCTCATGGGTATTATGGGGAGCCTCGACCTCATCAGGCTCATCCTGAACAGGGACGGGCAGGTGGACCGTAGCGCGATACTCAACTATATCGAAATCGCGCTCGAGTCGTCGAGACGCTCCGCCGAGATGACGCGGCGCCTCCTCACGCTTTCCAGGAAGAGCGGAGTCCAGACGGTGCAGATGGACATAAACGAGACGATCGCCGCCGTCCACAGACTCTGCCGGAACACGCTCCCCAAGTCGGTGAAGCTCGATTTCCGCGAAGCGGCGGAGCCGTTAAGGGTGAAGGCGGAGCCGCTCCAGGTCGAACAGGTGCTGCTCAATCTCTGCGTGAACGCCGCCCACGCCATGACCATCATGCGCCCGACCGGCGAGAGGGAGGGAGGCACCCTGACCGTGACGGCCTCCCTGGCGCGACCGACCGACGATTTCATCTCCCGGTATCCGCTTGCGCGCCCCGGGGCCGTATATGTCAGGCTGTCCGTCGAGGACACGGGCGTGGGTATCGAGGTTGAGGTCCGGGGTCAGATCTTCGATCCCTTCTTTACGACCAAACGGAAAGAGGAAGGCACCGGTCTGGGGCTCGCGATGGCGTACACGATCGTCCAGCAGCACGGCGGTTTTTTAGATGTCGCGAGCACCCCTGGCGAAGGCTCGGTTTTCACGGTATATCTTCCGCTTCTGGAAGAGGAAGAGGCCCCCGATCATCCGGTTCCCGAAGCGGACGAACCGGTCGTCGGAGAAGGACGGATACTCCTGGTGGACGACGAAAAGCCGGTTCTCGGCATAGCCGCGGGAATGCTCGAGCGGCTGGGATACGAGGTGACATCCGCGGAAAGCGCGTCCGAGGCGATGGAACTGTTCGGACGCGCACACGGCAATTTCGCGGCTGTGATACTCGATCTGTCCATGCCCGGGATGTCCGGCCTCGAGGTGTACGAAAAAATGCGCGCTCTCAATCCCGAAGTCCGGGTACTGCTTGCGTCCGGTTTTATCGAAGAGTCCGTTCTCGCGGACGCGCTGAACAACGGTGTCGCCGGATTCATCCAGAAGCCGTACACTATCACCGAACTTTCCGTAAAGGTGAAACAGGTCGCGACACCTGGTGACGGCGAGGGCCTGCCCGGCTGATATCCTCCATCCGCTTCCGCGTCCTTTTCGCGCTGGAACATGCCGAGGTGTAAATTGTCGCTTGACTTTTCAGACAGGGATGATATATTGGCTGGTGGTAATACCAACAGCCGGGTGGAGGCTCATGTGACTGAATTTCTGGCCCCCTTGCGCGCGCAAAGTCTCGTGGAGGCCTTCGTGTCGCGCTTCGAGGAGCTCATCATCTCCGGTGAGATCGGCATAGGAAGCCGCCTGCCGTCGGAGCGAGAGCTTGCCGTACGCATGGGTGTCAGCAGACCGGTTGTGCACGAGGGGCTCATAGAGCTCCAGGCCCGCGGGCTGGTCACGCTGAAACCGCGCAAAGGCGCCTACGTCAACGACTATCGGCGAAGGGGCTCTCTCTCGCTCCTTGAATCGCTTCTTGCATACCATAAGGGAAACCTGGAGCCGGGGCTGCTTCGAAGCATGCTCCGCATGCGCGAGCTCTTCGAGATGGAGACCGCGCGTCTGGCCGCGCTGAACAGGAGCCCGGAGCACCTTCGCCAGTTCCATGAGATCATCGAGCGGGAAGGCGGCTGCGATCTTTCAAGAACGGGCGCGATCGTGGAGATGGATTTCGAATTTCATCTGCTTACCGCCATAGCCACCGGCAATCTCGTGTACCCGCTCATCATGAATTCGTTCAAGGACGTCTATACGAATCTCACGGGGCAGTTCTTCGCGGATCCGCTTGTCGCGCCGGAGGTGTTCGCCTTCCACAGGGGTCTGGTGACGGCATATGAGGCGCGCGACGCAAAAAAGGCGTCGTCCATAATGAAGCGCCTGCTGGATCACGGGGAACGCTATCTCAACAGGGCGATAGAACAGATGAACGCGGCCGTCTCGTCGGAGAAGGTCGTATAACAACGCTCAGGGGGCACGGTATGAGTACATCGACGTCGGCGGCTCAATTCGCGATAAAGGAACCGAAAGGACTCTCTCCACGGATCGCCTGGCTCCGGGATTATTTTTTCACTGGAGTGGAACGGGCCTGGAACAACGAGTTCATGCCCTGGACGACCGGCACCGACTGGGACGTGCAGTACGACGAGATCAGCTATTATATCGTCCCCGAAACATACGCCTTCCTCCAGACCTTCCGCTCGTCCTTCCACCAGATGGCGCGCCCGGTGAAGCTGCACGAGGATTTCTGGACATGGAGCCTTCCGGAGCGCCGCGCCTGGTTCGTTAAAGAGGTGATGGCCCGCTACATGCCGCACGAGGTTCTTCCCGGGGACCTCATCGCCGGCTCGCGCTTCAACCTGCAGGCCTCGCGCTGCTGGACGAAAAAAGAGCTCGAGGAACGGGACAGGCTCATTTACGGAAAGAAGGGCGCCCGGGCCATGATGAAATGGTTCCACGACCACGGGTTCGGCAATTCGGGGGCCACCTCGGGGCACCTGATACCGGACTACAAACGGGCGCTCACCGAGGGATGGAAGGGCATACACGCCGACCTCTCGGCACGTCACGACGCGCTAACCGAAAAGGACAGAAAAGGCCCCCGGGGCGCTCAGCTTCGCGCGATGATGACCGCGTCGTTAATGCCGAAAGAGGTCGCGGCGGCCTATGCCGAGGAGTGCCGTTCGCTCGCGGCGAAGGAGGCGGTTCCCTCGCGCAGGGACGAGCTGACTCGGATGGCCGCCAATCTCGACCGCGTGCCCTGGGAGCCGGCCGTCAGCTTTCACGAGGCCGTACAGGCCCTCTGGCTGACCCATATGCTGGTAATGAGCGACGAGAACTATCCGGGCCCCGGCGTGTCGTTCGGGCGCATGGACCAGTACCTCCTGCCATATTGGGAGCACTCCCTAAAGAACGGAATGGACCGCGAGTTCGGCAAGGAAATACTCAAATGCTTCTGGGTGCACTCCAACACGGCCTACGACGCCATGATACGGGTCGGCGGCAACCAGGGAATCACGGCGGGATTCGGGCAGCTCTTCAACCTGTCGGGCCTCGGTCCGGACGGCAAAGACATGACGAACGACCTGACCTATGCGCTCCTCGAGGTGATCGACGAGATGACGCCGATCCTGGAACCGAAACCGAACGTGCGCCTGCACCGGCAGAGCCCGGAGAAACTCCTCGATACCGTGGTGTCCATGATCTCATCCAGCCAGGGCGCGCCATTTCTGCTGAACTTCGACGAGCGTTCCATGGCGGGAATGATCCGCGAGGCGCGACGCGCCGGGGTGGAGCATCTCATCAACGAATCGAATGTTCACGAGTATGCGTCAGTCGGATGTCTCGAGAATACGATGGTCGGAAACGACCGCTCGGGCACCGTGGACAATAACCTCAATCTTTTAAAAGCCGTCGAGCTCGCGCTTACCGGCGGGAAAGACCTGCTCCCGTTCACCGACCTGCTTACCGGAAAAACC
>JAGODA010000306.1 GCA_017998475.1 Spirochaetota bacterium
CGGGGGCCTGAAGAAGTGCGAAAAGCTCCTGGAGGGCTGAGACTTCATCGTCCGCAACGGCGACGTGGTCATGGACCTGGATATCGCCAGGCTGCTCGATGCGCACCGTTCCTCCGGCGCGATAGCCACGGTGGTGCTGTACCGCCATCCCGGGGACCCCTCGGTCGCGCAGGTGGGGGTGCGCGGAAGCGAGGTGGTCGATTTCAAAAATTTCCTCGGTACCGGCGTGGAATCGGGGCTGGTCTACACCGGCGCCGCCGCGCTGTCGCCTGCGATTTTCCGGTATCTCGAAGACGGTTTCTCGAGCGTCGTCTATACCGCCTACGTGGAGATCATCAGGAGCCATGTACTATCATTCTATACGCACAACGGCTACTGGCACGACATCGGGAGCCCCGCGTCGCTCCATGACGTCAACATGCGCATGCTGGAGCGCGAGGCGGAGGTCCGCACACTGATGGAGGTTCTGCCCGGCGTCGAGGTTGCCGCGGTGAGCGGCAGCGCGGCGATCGCGCGAGAGGCGCTGGTGGAACGGAGCGTGGTGGGCGACGGCTGCGCGGTGGGGAGCGGCGCCGTGGTGCGGAACTCGGTGCTCCTGCCCGGCGCGCGGGTCGCGGAGGGGAGGGTGATAGAAAACGCCCTCGTTTTCGGGGACGGCGTCATCAACTGACGTTCCGCGCCGCTGTCATTCCCGCCCCCGCCTGAAGCGAATCACATCACCCTTATAATGGAAGCCGGCCCCCGGTTACGCGTTGAGCTTCTTCAATAGCTCGATAAAAAGGCGCACGCCGTAGCCGGTAGCGTATTTCGGACGATATCCCCGCTTTTTCGAAAACCACGAGGTGCCCGCGATGTCGATATGCGCCCAGGGCGTCTTGCCCACGAAGTTTTTGAGGAACACCCCGCCGATGATTGTGCCCGCCTTGCGCCCCGCCGCGACATTGTTCATGTCGGCGAAGTCCGACTTGATGTCCTCGGAGTACTCCTTGTAGAGCGGGAGCCGCCAGAGACGCTCACCGGTGGTCTCCCCGGCCTCGAATATCAGCCCCGCGAGCCTTTCGTCGGTGGTGAGGTAGCCGGCGACGATTTCGCCCAGCGCGACGATGCAGGCCCCGGTGAGCGTGGCAATGTCGATCATCACGTCCGGTTGTATCACGTCCGCGGTGTACGCGAGCGCGTCGGCGAGGATGAGTCGCCCCTCCGCGTCTGTGTTGCCTATCTCCACGGTCTTGCCGTTGTAGGCGCGGTAGACGTCGCCCGGCTTGTAGGAGCGGCTTCCCAGCATGTTTTCAGCCAGGGGAATGACGGCAGTAATATTACCCGGGAGACCGAGCTCTGCGGCCGCGCTCATGGCGTAAAGGCACGCCGCGGCGCCCGCCATGTCGCTCTTCATGCCCTCGATGTTGCCCGCCGACTTCAGGTTGAGTCCCCCGGAATCGAAGGTGATGCCCTTGCCGATCAGGGCGACGCTCTTCGACGACGCAGTGCCGCCGCGGTACTTGAGCACCACCAGGCGCGGCGGGTTGGCGCTGCCGCGGCTCACCGCCTGGAGAAGGCCCATCTTCATGCGGGCTATGTCGGCTTCACCGAAGACCCTGCAGGAAATTCCCCTCTGCTTCGCGAGCTTCTTCGCCGCGGCCGCGAACAGGGCGGGCGTGCAGTTGTCGCTCGATTCGTTCACCAGGTCGCGGCACGCGTTGGTGTTGCGGCAGACGATCTCCGCCACCCGGAGGAGGTCACCGGCGCCCTCGCTATCGCTCCTGAAAATCACCTCGCCAAAACGCGCGTCGCCGTTTTCCTTTTTCGTTTTGTACCTGGTAAAGCCGTAGTCGCCGAGGCAGAATCCCTCGGCCAGGGCGGAGAGCACTTCCCGTTCCCCGGGGCGCGGGATCGACGGCATCATCACGCTCGCGGATATGATGTTTTTCTTGAGGCATTCCGCCGCCGCCGAGGCGGCGCTGTTTCGCAGCGATTCGGGCGTGATATCATCCTCTTTCCCGAGACCGCACAGCAGGACCGCGGGCCTGTTCTTCATAGCACAGTAGGCGATATCGCCCTGTTTTCCACGGAAAGTGGAGAGGTTGAACTGTTCACCCACGAAGGACAGGGGACCGGGAAGAGTAAAAGCGGCGC
This sequence comes from Spirochaetota bacterium, assembly GCA_017998475.1. Classification (GTDB taxonomy): domain Bacteria; phylum Spirochaetota; class UBA4802; order UBA4802; family UBA5368; genus MVZN01. Next base: position 2,134 of record JAGODA010000306.1, read on the forward strand.
CTGGCGTTTTTCTTTCGCACAACGGCATCACGACGGTGTCGCTTTCGGCGATTTTTGCTGATGTTTTCTTAACGGAAAGTTTCATCGGATGGCTCCTTTCGGCGGCGAGGCTTGTCGCATTTATTACGCCGGCGCCGTCCATTTCAACAAAAATTTAGGGGGGACGAGAAGCGTTGGGGAATTTTTTATTTGAAAAGTGTATCCGTGTTTGTTATTTTATTTGGAGTGGTCCCTGTGCGGGAAGATTGGTTCAAGAGGAATATTATTGACAAAAGGGGACGCATTTTTTAAGTGGCAATAGGTCCCGGTGCCGGGTACCAGTTCCCCATCTCTGATTACAGGTTCTATTATGACCATCGGATACGAAAAAGACTATGATGACGAAGTATACGAGGACGAGTACTACGAGGAGCATTTCGACGACGAGGAACTCATCGATGACGAGGGCCGAAAGACAAAAGGCGCAAAGGAAGACGAAGAGGACGAGGAAGACGACGAGGAAGAAGGCGATTACATAGACGGGGAGGAGGTTTCCGGAGAGGACGAGGCCCTGGAAAGGGATTCCGAGCGCAGGATCGAGACGAGCTACGCCTGCGACGACTGCGATTACCGCTGGGACGACGTGGTCATCAAGCGGAAGGACGTGCTGGAAGACTACGACGACGAGCCCGATACCGTCTGCCCCATGTGCGGTTCCGTGAACATCAGCATCATATGAGCGCCGACTACATCCGCATCCGCGGCGCCCGCGAACACAACCTCAAGAACATATCCATCGACATCCCCCGCGACAGGCTGGTCGTGATCACGGGCCTGTCCGGCTCCGGGAAATCGTCACTGGCGTTCGACACCATCTACGCCGAGGGCCAGCGCCGCTACGTGGAGTCGCTCTCCGCCTACGCGCGCCAGTTCCTGGGCCTCATGGAGAAGCCCGACGTCGACTTCATCGAGGGGCTCTCCCCGGCGATTTCCATAGAACAGAAGACCACGCACCGCAATCCCCGCTCCACCGTGGGCACCGTCACCGAGATCTACGACTACCTCCGTCTCCTGTACGCGCGCATCGGGGTGCCGTACTGCCACCAGTGCGGAAAGAAAATATCGTCCCAGTCGATAGACCAGATCGTGGAGACGCTCTCGACCTACCGGCAGGGAGCCAAGCTCCAGGTGCTCGCGCCGGTGGTGCGCGGCAGGAAAGGCGAGCATCTGGACAAGGTGGAGCTCGCGCGCAAGAACGGCTTCGTGCGCCTGCGCGTGGACGGGACCATCGTCACCGTGGACGACCCGCTGAAGCTCGAGAAGAACAAAAAGCACGACATCGAGATCATCGTCGACCGGCTGGTGCTCAAGGACGGCATCCGCTCGCGCCTGGCCGAATCGCTCGAGACGGCGATCGACATCGCCGAGGGGCTGGTGCTGGTGCTCGTGGACGACGAGGAGCGCCTCTTCTCCACCAAGCTTTCCTGCCCGGAGTGCGGCGTCTCCATCCCGGAGCTCGCGCCGCGCATGTTTTCCTTCAACAGCCCCCACGGCGCCTGTCCCGCGTGCAACGGCCTGGGCTTCATCATGCAGTTCGACCCGGCGCTGATAGTCTCCGATCCGGAGAAGTCGCTCCGCGACGGGGTGCTGGACGTCTGGGGCAAGAGCACCAGCTACTGGTACATGGAGCAGATCAACGCGCTGGAGAAGAACTTCGGCTTCGACGCGAACCTCCCCTGGAAGAAACTCAAGCCCGCCATCAGGAACGTCATCCTCCACGGCTCCGGCGACACGAAGCTGAAGTACGACATCAAAAGATACGCGGGTGAGTACAAGTTCTCGAAGCCGTTCGAGGGGGTGATACCCAACCTGGAGCGGCGCTACCGCGAGACGAAGTCGGAGGGAATGCGCGAGTGGATGGAGCGCTACATGTCCTACCAGCCCTGCGGCGAGTGCGGCAGGCAGCG
>JAGODA010000307.1 GCA_017998475.1 Spirochaetota bacterium
ACGGATCGATGCAGGACTGCACCATCGCAAGCCTGAGCCTATCCCCATCGGTCGAAGAGACGGTTTGAGCCATCCGCAGGGTGCCGTACGATATCGATACCGCAACGAGCGCAAGGGCGGCGAGCACCCGTCTGAACGCCGGTATCGATATCATCCAGCGCAACGAGAACGGGGTGGAAAACACCGCACGCGCAAAATCCGCCGCGACCGCGGAGAAGAGAATCATGATGAATGTCACGCCGAATATTCCGACGATTGAAGATACCTGAACGAGCGACGTGAACGTATATTGCGAATATCCCCAGTAGGTCCACGGGAAGGCGAGAAATCCGATGGACTGTATTCCATCGACGACTATCCATACCGAGGGGAAGATTAGCGGCCTCAGCCGTTCGAACCGGCGCGAGAGGTATTCTGCCGCGAGAATCTTCGAAGCGAATACGACGGCGAGCGCCGGGATGACGAAGGCAAGGATGATGATATCCCCGCCCGGGATCTTGTTGCCGAAGTCCCCGATCCAGTGATACGTGAGGAATATCCCCAGGGCGCCGGCGAGGAACGACGAGGAATACACCCGTCCGAAATCGACCTCACGCACGTGGGCCAGAAGTGGAACGAGCGCGAACCACGCGAAGAACGGAAATCCCTTCAGAAACCATACGTCGTAGGAAGGGAAAGAAAAGAATATCAGTGCGCCGGTTGACAGGTAGTAGTGCCGGCGGCACCACCGCGCCATTTTTCGTATCATTCTTCACCGCCGATAAGATTTTCAAATTCCTCCTCGGTGAGTACGCGGACGCCTAACCCGCGCGCCTTTTCGAGTTTCGATCCGGCATCGGGACCGGCAACCACGTAGTCCGTTTTTTTGCTCACCGAGCCCGCCGCCCTGCCGCCCAGGCTTTCGACAAGTGCCTCAGCCTCCTCGCGCGTCCTCCGCTCGAGCTTCCCCGTAAAGACGAAGGACTTTCCGCTCACTCCCTCGAGCGAACGCGCTTCGACGACCTCGTCCTCGACGACGAGACCGGCCGCGCGCATTTCCCCGATGAGTTTCCGGTTTTCCGGGGAGCGGAAGAATTCCACCATGGATTCCGCCACCCCGGGTCCCACCTCGTTGATCGCCATCAGCTCGTCCGCGCTGATGGCGAACAGTTTTTCGAGCGAGCCTACGTTTCGCGCGATCACCTTCGCGATGTGTTCACCCACATTCCGTATGCCGAGGGCGCGCAGGAAGAACGAGAGCGGAATACGCTTCCGTTTCTCGATCGAGCCGAGTATTTTCTCGGCGAGTTTGTCGCCCATGCGCTCCACTGCACGCAGGTCCTCCGCGCGAAGCCGCAGTATGTCGGCCGCGCTCCGCACAATACCCGCGTCGTAGAGCCGCTGTACGAGCTCCGGACCGAAGAATTCTATGTCCAGCCCGTCCTTCGAGACGAAGAAGCGGAGCCGCTCCTGGCGTTTGGCCTCACAATTGTCGTTGACGCACCGGACGTAAATCTCCTCCCTTCGAAGCGGTACGCCGCAGGACGGACACAGCTGCGGCGCCGTAATCGGCCTTTCGTCGCCGGTGCGTTTTTCCGGGAGCGCCGCAAGCACTTTCGGGATGACGTCTCCCGCCCGTATCACTTTTATGGTATCTCCGATGCGTAAATCAAGCCTGGAGACCTCGTCGAAATTATGGAGCGTGGCCCTTTTTACGAGCACCCCGCCGATGTTGATCGGATCCAGGTTCCCGACGGGCGTGATTACGCCCGTGCGACCCACCTGGTAATCGACGGAATTGAGCACGGTGATGGCCTCGCGCGCCGGGAACTTCCATGCCGTCGCCCAGCGCGGCGCTTTACTGGTTGAACCCAGGCCTTCCCTGAGCGTGAAATCGTTAACTTTAACGACAACGCCGTCGATGTCGTAACCGAGAGAGTGCCTGTTCTGCATCCAGTATTCGTAAAATTCGCGAACAACATCCATATTCCCGATTTCAACGTTGTCCGGACTCGGAAGCCCTGCCGATCTGAAGAAATCGAACATCGAACGCTGATCGCCTATCATGGGTCCGCCGCTTATTTTCCCTATGCCGTACAGGGCGATACTCAGTTCCCTTTCCGCGGTGACGCGCGGATTGAGCTGCCTCAAAGAGCCCGCGGCGGCGTTGCGCGGATTGGCGAACGGCTGTTCTCCCTTTTCCTCGCGTTGCCGGTTGATCCTTTCAAATTCCTCGTGGCGCATGTACACTTCACCGCGAACGGTGAGATATTCCGGCGGCTTTCCCGCTGTAATTGCGTGTGGAACGGCCTTTATTGTCGAAATATTCGCCGTCACGTCTTCGCCTGTTTCACCGTTACCGCGGGTGGATCCCTGCACAAAACGACCCGCTCGATACAGGAGCTCGACGGCAAGACCGTCGAATTTGAGTTCCACCGAGTACACTATGTCGGATTCACTGCCGGAAGCTTTTTTTATCCGGGCGTCAAAATCCGCAAGCTCTTCCGCGCTGAACACATTCCCGAGGCTCTGCATCGGCGGATCGTGCCGGACCTCGGCGAAACTGCTCGATACGGCGTCGCCCACTTTCGATGTTGGAGAGTCGAGCCTGCGCAGCTCCGGATTATTTTCCTCGATGGATACGAGTTCACGCATGAGCTCGTCGTACGACGCGTCATCGACAAGAGGAGTATCCAGTGTATAATAATGATAATTGTATTTATCAATAAGCGCTACGAGCTCGTCATAGCGCTCTATTATTGTTCGTTTCCCCTTCATCGCGTGTTCCCGTTTGTATCGAGATGTACGACCGGCCAATGACTTCCAAAAACGCGGCTAAATACCGATGACGTGCGCGTCTCGCGCACAGTTCGCCGGTCTGTTCTCTGCTCTTTTCAGGAAATGCTTACTGTGACGGCCGTGAGGCCCTAAGTCAAACCCTTTTGTATTCAATCCTCAAGCCTGAAGCGTACGGGGAGCCTGATCCGGCAGCGCATGGGGGTTCGGTCCTTCGTGAGGGCCGGACGAAAAGCGATGCCCCGCGCCCAGTCGATCACCGCCGCGTCGAACTCGCGCCCGAGCGAGCGGACTATCCGCCCGAAGACCACCGTGCCCGACTCGTCGATACCGAGCTCGATGACAACCACCCCCTCCACGCCGGCCTTGCGCATCGAGTCGGGATAGCGAGGCAGCCGGCTGAACACCGGCCGGGGAGGCAGGGCCGTGTCCGACAGCGCCTCGTAGCTCCCGTCCTCCGAGCCGAACTCCTGCGGCCTCTCCTCGGGAAGCCTCACCTCCGGGGCGGCCGCGTCCGAGACCGCTATGTCCGCCTGCGTCTCCATGCGCGAGAGCCGGAGCTCCACCATCTCGAAGGCCTCGAACGCGGCGAAGTCCCCGGTTTCGAACGTTTCTCTCCAGCGCACCGCGAAGAGCATGGCAAAGAGCACCGCGAACGATACCAGCGACCACAACAGAGGCGGCCTGAGGCGCACGTAGCGGACGATTCTACCGGGAAGGGCAAGCACCGCGCTCATCGCCCCTCCTTCCGCGAAAGAAGCACGATGTTGTACACACCGGCCTCCCTGAGCGTCTCCATCGCGTCGTTAACCCTGCGGTACGGAAGAGCGGCGTCCGCGCCGATCATCGCCCGCACGTCCGGGTTGTCCGCCGCGCGGTACTTCGCCGCCCGGTGCAGCGCCTCGCGGTCCATCCGCTCGCCGCGCACGTAACAGTCGCCCACGGAGTCGAGCCACACGTGGAAGTATTTCTTCGCGCCGCTCTCGGTCGCGCGCGCCTCCGGCAGCGCCACCGGGATGTTCCGCTCGATATCGATCGTGCTGGTTAGTATGAAAAACACCAGAAGTATGAACGCGATGTCCGCCATCGACGGCAGCGGAACGATCCCCTTCGGCTTGCGCCTGCGCTCTATCAGCATGGCCCTATCGCTCCATCCGCAGCGAAAGCTTCGTCACGCCCGCGCTCTTCACCGCGTCGATCGCCTCCACGGCCCTGCCGTAAGGAAGCTCACCCGACAGCCTGAGCAGCACCACCAGGCCCGGCTTTTCGCCCCGCTTCTCCGCGAGCAGCCGTTCGATCTCA
>JAGODA010000016.1 GCA_017998475.1 Spirochaetota bacterium
AAAGCACCATGAGCGCGGCCGTAACGCGCACGTTCGCCTCGTAATTGGTGTTGCCGCCGCATATCGCGGACACGATGAGAAGAATGACGCCGCCGATAAAAAGACCGATGATCGCACCTATGATCGACCCGATGAGCGCCATGACGCCTACGCCGCCGCCAATCGCTCCGCCGAGCACCCCGGCGGCCGCGGTCAGGTTGAGCAAGCTCCAGATGAGTGTGATGACTCCGGCTATGGTGCCGTAGATTACCGCCTTGATGAGCGGCTCGACGAACCCGCCCGAGGTGGGCATTGAGGAGAAATACTCCTTCGGAGCCATGAGCACCGCTTTGGAGTCGTCGATAAACTTTTTAAAATCAAATCCGCCTTCAGCCATACGTCCCTCCCTTAGAAATCGTGATTACGGAAGTTCACCGCGATCCGATGCCGCCGGTGGAATTCTCCCTCCCATCCGGCGGAACCGGACGGCGGTGAGCGCCTGCCGCCGGGACCAGTGTACCGGCGCGATACGCGGCGATCGGAATCGACCGCCGAACGCATCCGTACCGTTATCTTGATAAGATGCATACAATCGGGGTGATTTCAAGTAAAAAACCGGCCTTGGCGCGGAATCATCCGGCGAAGCGCGGCCACGCGTGAATGATTGATTGTGAAAAGGTGTACATACTCGAAAAAGAATTGACTCAGGACACGGGGCGGCTGTATCTTCGGGCACTGGCGTATCGACGCGAGCTTCGCGCTCACGCCGCGATCAGAAACAGAGGTGATTGCCATGCTTGCCCATCAGCTCACCATCCCCGCCGAAAACAAACCCGGCATGCTCGCCAGGGTGACCTCCATACTCGCGAAGGAGAAGATCAACCTGCGCGCGATCACGATAAGCTCGTTCGGCGACCACGGCTTTTTCAACCTTATCGTCGACGAGCCCAAACGCGCCCACAAGGTCCTCGCGAAAGAAGGACTTGCCGTGGAGCTGAAGGAGGTGGTGGCCGTTCTCATCGAGGACCACCCCGGGGGACTGGACGGCCTGGTGCAGGCGCTGGCCGCGGAGAAGATCAACGTGGAGAACGCCTACGGCTTCGTGCTCGAGACGCACAAGAACGCCGTGTTCGTGGTGGAGGTCGACGACCGCGACAGAACGCAGAAGATCCTCTCCTCCAGGGGCTACAAAACGCTCGACGCCGACGCGCTCAACGCGATAGAGCCCTTCCATTACATGAAGTACTGAGGCCGCGGCGGGCCGTTCAGACAATCTCGACCGGCAAGGGCGTTGTTCTGAAACTTGCAAAAGGTCGCCCTGCGCAATAAAATCCTCCCGACCGATCGGCCGCCTGCACCATGTATAATGTAGTTGTTACTTTCCCGAATGTCACTGCGGGCCCCGGCTTTCTCGGGGCATGGCAATCTAATGAAGCATTTAGTTCTACAGTAAGACGTGTTGCCTTTTGAGATCGCCACGTCGGCCTGCGGCCTCCTCGCGATGACATTTAACATTTGCACAACAAGTCTGATGTACTATCAGAGGTGTAATAATTTTTTTGCGCACATGGCCTTACCTCAAAAGCGACGGCAGGAAGAGCACGATCTGCGGAAAGGGGATGAGGAGGAGTGTGAGAATGATCAACGCGATGAGCAGGGGCACCACCCCGCGGAATATCACCTCGAGCGGCACGTCGCGTGCCACGCCGCTGACCACGTAGACGTTTATCCCCACCGGCGGCGTGATGACGCCTATCTGCGTGATGAGCACGATGATGACGCCGAACCATATCGGGTCGAATCCGAGGTGGGTGATGACCGGGTAGAAGATTGGAATCGTCAGCATGATGAGCGCGAGCGAATCGATGAAGCAGCCCCCGGCGATGTACACGGCGATGATGAGAAGCATTATGAGCCAGGGATGCAGGTCGAAGTGAGCGATCCACGAGGCGATGTCGAACGGTATGCGCGACACGGCGAGAAAATGGCCGAAGATGGTGGCGCCCGCCACGATGACCATGATCATGCACGAGATGCGCGTGGTCTCCATGAGCGCGTCGGTAAATCCCTTCCAGCTCAGCGTGCGGGTGATAAGCGCCAGCAGAAGCGTTCCCGCCGCGCCGATCCCGCCCGCCTCGGTCGGGGTGAAGATGCCGGCGAAGAGGCCGCTCATCACCATGATGAACAGCGCGAGCGTCTCGAGCACGCCGGCGAGCGAACGTATCTTCTCCCTGAACGTGGTTTTCGGTCCGCGCGGGCCGAGCTCCGGATTGAGCGTCGTCCAGATGAGTATCGCCGCGATGAAAAAGAGGGTGAGCAGGATACCGGGCACGATGCCCGCGATAAAGAGCTTACCGATGGACTGCTCGGTCAGGATGCCGTACACGATGAATATCACACTGGGCGGGATCAGGATGCCCAGGCTCCCGCCCGCGGCGACCACCCCGGTGGCAAGACTCGGCTTGTAGTTGAAGCGCTTCATCTCCGGGAGCGTTACCGCGGCCATGGTCGCGGCCGTTGCGTTGGTCGAGCCGCAGATCGCCGAGAAGCCGGCGCACGCGCCGATCGTGGCGATGGCGAGGCCTCCCGGAAGGTGGCCGATCCACGCGTATGCCGTATCGAAGAGCCTGCGGCTGATCCCCGAGTGAAAGGCGATCTGCCCCATGAAGATGAAAAGCGGCACCACCGTCAGGTTATAGGAGCTGAAGATTGAGAATATGTCCTTGGCGACCATGCTGAAGGCGGCCTCGGGGGAGACGATCCAGGCGAACCCGGCGAGTCCGAGTATCCCCATCAGGAAGCCGACGGGTATGCGGGTGAATATGAGCGTAAACAGCAGAACGAGACCGATGAGGCCTATGATAGTGGGGCTCATTTTTTAAACGCCTCCCGCGTCGTTCGGATACATCCCACGGCCAGCACCGCGGTAAGGAGGGCGCATCCCAGCGCCGTGCCGAGTACGAAGGGATAGACCGGCATCTTAATCGTCATGGAAACCTCGCCGCTTTTGAGAAAATCGAGCGCGTAGAGCGCGCACCTCCACGTCGCTATCGCGAAGAAGAGCGTGCCCGCCAGCGAGGTCAGCGCGTCGATCACGGACCGTGTGCGTTCCGACAGTTTCTGGATCAGGAACTCCACCGCGATATGCCCCTTTTCGACGGATGTGTAGGCGAGCGAGAACGATATGACCACGGCGCCGAGGAGCCCCACGATGTCGTAAGTCCCCGGAATGGACAATCGGAGGAATCGCAGGACAACATCGACCACGGTGACCGCCATCATGGCGAACACCGCGGCCATCGATATCCAGTTCATCTTTGACGCCAGCGCCTGTAGAGCCTTTTCAATTCGGTACATGCCTGTACTCCGCCACGGAGGTAATACCCGGCGCGCCGTCGCGGGAACGCCGGGCGATCCGCGTCATTTGCCGTATTTGGACGAGTATTCGCCTATAAGCTTTTTAAGCGTTTCGACGGCCTTTTCTCCGGGAAGTCCCTTCGCTGTCGCCGCCTTGACGTATTCGTTTATAACGGGCTGTACGGCCGCCTTCCATTTCGCGTTTTCCTCGGAAGAGAGCTCGATAACGGTGTTTCCCTGTTTGATCGAGAACTCGCGGCCTTCCGTGTCGACGCGGTCCCAGGTCTTGCCGTGTACGTCAACCCATGCCTCGCTCACCTCGGTGAATATCTTTTTAAGATCGTCGGGCATGGAGTCCCATTTGGCCTTGTTCATGACCACGTACATAGCGGTCGTGTATCCGATGTCGCGGCAGTCGGTTGTATGTTTCACAACCTCGGCCTGCTTCCAGCCCTTGAGCGTTTCGATCGGCGTGAACGTTCCCTCGACGACGCCCTTCTGAAGGGCCTCGTAGGTCGCCCCCTGGGGCATCGCGACCGGCACTCCGCCGAGGGCCTTTACCACCTTCGAGCTCAGGCCCGTCGAGCGGATCTTCATGTTTTTAAGCGCGGCGAGGTTCTCGACCGGCTTCTTGGTGTGCAGAAGGCCCGGACCGTGCGCGTGTATATAGAGGACCTTTACATCGTCGAGCGCCTTCGGTTTCATTTCCCTGTAGAACTCGTGTGCCACGCGGGTGGCGATCATGCCGCTGGGATATCCGAGAGGGAGGTCGACAGCTTCCATGGTCTGAAATCTTCCGAGCGTGTAGGCGAAGCAGGACATGCCGATGTCGGTGATGCCCTTCAGAACGCCGTTGTAGGTTTCGTCAGCCGATACCAGGGTGCCGCCGGGATAGATGTTGATCTTCACCCTTCCATCGCTCTTGCTTTCGATTTCCCGCGCCCAGTCGGTGGCGGCTTTGCACTGTTCGTGCGCGGGCGGGAAGAAGATACTGTAGCTCAGCGTGATCTCGGCTTCCTTTTTCGCGCCGCACGCGGTGAAGCATGCCGCGAGCGCGATTGCCAGTGCGAGACACAGGATGGTTTTTTTCATGGCTCTCTCCTCTGTGCGCGTAGTGGTGATGTTCCGTCGTAACGGAACCGTTGTTCGACGGGATGTCTGTGCTGATTCGGGACGCGGCATTCCGGAAGACCGCCTCGGGCGCCGACGGATGAATAAGGGCCGCCATGCGAAGCGTCCGGTTCCGCAACAGGCTCTACCGACCATTTTCCGGGAATAAAATCAAGTAAAATTAATTACATATGGTGATCGGTCTGGATGGATGTATACAAATATGGATGGTCGGTGCGCGCGCGAGCGGAATGTCGTGACGGGCCGCGGCCAGCTCCGCGCGGGGTCCGCGGCGAAGAGCGGAAGCGGGGCACGGAATGGCGCTTTAAAATGGTTGACCATGCGCGCGGCAATGTGACATAATGCGAGCAGACGGGGGAAAAGCCCCGGACCGGGAACGGACCATGAAAGAGATAGTGCTGTTGACCCGAGACAATTCATTGTACAGGGACTTCTTCCTCGACGCGGGATGCGCGGTCGTGGAATCCGACGCCTCGAGCTCTCCGGCCGGTGACGATACGGACGGTCCCGCCGAACGGGTCGCGGTTCTCGAGATCGGAGACGACAGCCTCGATACGGCCGTGGAGGCGGTACGGCGGATGAGGGAGCGGGGCGCGCGCGTTGTGTGCGTGGCGTCCGCCGACACCGCGCGTGTCCGAGGTTTCCTTCTCGGGGAGGGAGTCGCCGACCTGCTTCCGGCCGCTCAGCCTCGCCGGCTGGTGGAATCGGTCATGGCGATGGAGGAGTACGTGGATGACGAGCGGGGGAGCTTTGTGGTCCTCGACGACCGCCGGGAGCGGGTCCGTATCATGCGCTCGGTGGCGGAAAGGTTCGGGTATCGCCTCAGCGCCGTCGTCACGTTAGACGACTACTTCGCGGCATTCGGGCGGGACCGCGCGGCGAGCTTCGTCAACCTGGGCGCCTCCGGGTTCGAGATCAGCGCCTTCGTCCGGCGCGCGCACGCCTGCGGCAACATGAAGCTCGCGCCGTTCATTCCATACAAGGACGCGTGCGACGGCATCTTCGTACACGAGCTCATATCCGGGCTGAACCGCCTCACAAAAGTCATACTGTCTCCCGAGGAGATGTTGAGTTTTCTGGTGGGGATGCTGTTCCGCAAGGAGATCGCTGTTCCGCTCGACGATCTCGCGCTTGCGCTCGGCTATCCCGACTGCGCCGGCTACGCGCGGGAAAGCTTCGGAAAGCTCTGTTTTTCACTGGGGATGGGCGCGTTCGAGCTTGCCAACGTGCTTGGCGACACGCACCACGCGCGCATGCGCGCGGCGGCAGCGCGGATGCAGCGGGCCCTCGTAAAGACCGATGCGGTGCGCTGGCTCGTGCGGGAGCCGGTGAAGGTCCCTACCTGCGGCGCAAGGGGTGCTTGAATACGAAGTCGGCGATCAGCCCGAGCGGGAGTTTCTGCCGTTTACGCTCCTCGCCGCTTTCCGGATAACAGGGGCGTTCCTCGGTGTGGCAGTAGCGGCACAGGCGTTCCCGCGCCTTTATGCCGTCGTATCCCAGAATGGGGTACATTCCCAGTGAAACGGCCTTCCGGTACGAGTTCTCCCGGGCCTCGAAGGACGCGTGGTTGCTGAACTCGTGGTAGAGACTGCCCGGACCGTGGCAGGCCTCGCATCCCACCCCTTCGGTTCTGGTGGCCTCGGTCTTTCCTCCTCCGGTAGTATGGCACTTCAGGCAGGCCAGGCTTCCCGCGGGATCGTTCACGCCCGCTTTGCGCGCGACCTCCATTCCCTTTTCCTGTGAGAGCGTCTGGACGGCGCGCGCGTGCGGCGAGGCCGACCACACCCTGTGCTGATTGCCTATGCCGTCGGATTCGTGACACTTTTTGCATTCCGCCACGCCGATGAACGATGGGAATGTACGACGGGCCCCGTCCGTAGGCGAGGTGAGGAGAGCGAGGAGAAAGACGGCCGAAGCCGCGACGGCGATCCTGTCGACCATGTAATTGTTCCGGTATCGGGAGTCGGCCTCCGCGCCCGCGGGCGGGGCGGCCCGGCACTGTGCATCAGCATGGCCGCTGTCCGGAGGAAGGTCAAGAATTTAACTTGACTTCGGCTTCTCGGCGTGCGGTATATTGAACGATGGATCGTCAGGGCCGGGGCGGTACGGAACGCCGCCCGGCGGTCGACGCGGCCTGGCAGGTCGTCAAGGCCGGATACCCCGCGCCGGACCACAGGGAGGTGCGCATGAAACAGAATCCGACGTCCGATCTCAAGGTCGGAGAGTTCCTGGTGGAGAGCGGCATCATCTCCGAAGCCCAGCTCAACGAGGCCCTGCTCCTCCAGAAGGACAATGCCGAGCGCCTTATCGGGGAAATACTGGTCACACTCGGGGTCCTCAGCAAGGAGGACCTCATTATGGCCATGGAGATGTACCTGATGACCACCAACAACCAGCCCAAGCACGTGGACGAATGGCTGGACCAGGACGAAATCGACATGCTGCTCGAGAAGATGAGGGGTAAGAGCGGCGGTCACTGAGAACGGCGAATGCCCGGCGGCAACCCGAACGCTCCGGTTTAACCGGGGTAAAAGCCTGGTTATGCGGCGATCGAGTAACGCGGCCGCGCTTTTCCCCTCGATATGCCGTGTTCGATTGCGGCGCTCTGACGGCATGGGCCTTCCCTCCACACACCCCCAATAAATGAGGATCTCCGCCCCGGGACGTATCGTGCCGTTAACACATCCGGTCGAGTACCGTTTTCTCCGCTCGAACCTGCCGTATGTATAGTAAAAAGTATTTGACAAATAGAATCCCGTAATTAATTATAGTGCCCATGATCGAGTTCGAGGATAAGACGTGTTTTGGCTGCGGCGTAGACAACGAGCACGGTTTGCGGCTTAAGCTCAAGTTTGACGAAGACACCAAGACGGCATACGGCGAATACAGGGCGCATCAGAAGCTTGAAGGCCCTCCCAACATCATCCACGCGGGTATTATCGCGGTACTGCTCGACGAGACCATGATGACGGTCAACAAGTACATGGATCTCATGGCCCTGACCGGCGAGCTTACGATCCGCTATCTCCAGCCCGCGTTCATCAACGAGAACCTGTACATACGGGGCTGGTATGTGAAAAAGAACAAACGGGTGATCGAAAACCGCGCCGAGATCGAAAACGAGATGGGCAAGATAGTCGCCCGCGCCAAGGGCAAGTACATAGAGATGGACGAGATTCCCCAGCCCGAGTGACGCGTGCCGAAGGGGCGGCATCCACCGGCCCGCATATCACTGTTAATCATACGCCGAAGTGGTGGAACTGGTAGACGCAGCGGACTCAAAATCCGCCGGGGGCAACTCCATGAGGGTTCAAGTCCCTCCTTCGGCAGAGTCTCCACACTACTCACCTCGATAGTCCCGGCGGACCGGCCGCGGCATGCCTGTGCGAGCATGTAAATATGACTTGTAACCTTCACGTATCCAGGGCAGTATCCGGTTAACAGCAGGTTCATGAAATAACGCGTGTTCGAGGGGTCGTAATGAAGAAGCGTACATGTTTCCCGTCAATCATCACCGCGCTTGTACTGGCCTGTGGCACAACACCTCCCGCGCCCGATATCGACAGGACGAAACCGAATCTGTCGGTGACAATTACATTCAATTCAGATCTGTATGGGACCATGATGTTTAAAAAGATGTATCCAACCTATGCGATATGGATAGAGGATGTTAAAAGCGGGGCTGTTAAAACCGTTTATGTTACGGGCAAGGCCGGTAAGGACTCGTGGATCATGGCAGATAAGCGTCCGTCCTCGGTTCCGGTATGGTATGGCGCCCGAAAGCGTGAGAAAACGGTCGGAACGACGGGAACCGTCGATGCCGTAACGGGTGCGACTCCGTCCGGGAATACCTTCACACATTCAATTGAATTGCCCGTGGATATGGTGGACGGCAGGCTTGCCGTGTTCGTAGAGGGCAATATTTCTTTCGATTACAACGAGCATTATCCTAAAAAAGCCGCAAAGGGCGAACCTGGATACAGTGATGTAAACGGACAACCTTCGGTCGTCTGGAAGGCGGTTATCGATGCGGGCACTCGCTCAGCCGAAAAAGACCTCGCGATTGTGGGACATGGAGATGTACTTGGCGAAGATAACCGTATCCATACGGATATGATAAAAATCACGACAGCGAAGGACATTTTTCTTTATGTCGGCACCCTTTATTCCCCTGGAGAAAGGAAATAATCCGGATTTCAATGCCTGAAGGGACCTTGCGAGACGCGGGGAAGAAATCGGGGACAGGGCTCCTGACGAGGTGCGGGGTTTTGGGGGATAAAGGGATACGATATCTCCGAAACCCTGTCCCGCGGGGGAAGTGGGGGAGGTTACAGTTCGCAGAGTTTATACAGAGGCGTCGATGAAAACCGTGCGAGCGATTCAGCGGCGCCGCCCTGTGCGTTAATCATGCGTTCCGAGGATGCCCGGTGCGCTGTATCGCGACCATTGTCGCGCGGCGTACCTTCCCGGGGAACGGTGTTTTCCATTACCGTACCGCCAAACATGGCGATAACGATGCCGATTGCCTCGTCGGTCGCGGAGTACTTCTTCGTATGACCAGCACGCACCTCGCTCCCGAAGAGCACACCCTGATTTCCGTTGTTTTTCCCGCGATTCTGATCAGAAAAACGACTTTTTGATTGTCCATTCGCTTTCATGGGGCTCCCTGTCTTAATTTGAAATCATACCGCGCAGAGGGAAAATCCGCACGATCGGCAGTAGAAACAGCCCGATTCGGGTAAAAGCGGTGCGCCGCATTCAGGACAGCGGCGGGTGCTCATCGGTCCGGTATGCAGTGTTTTAATCATACTATACCTCCGTAACGCCTACATGTATATAGTATATATGCGTATAGTATTTTGCAAGCTTTTTTTTCTTGTTTTCTGGATTTTTTTCCGGTGTGCCTTCGGGATACTCTCCGCCTGTTGTCGGGAGCGTACGGTGTGTGGGTGCGCGATTTCGCGGGAGGTCGGTGGTTTTAGGAGAGGAATCCGGACGCACGCGGATGCGGCCGCGCTAAAACGATATTCGCGGCGGCGTATGGAAGTTGCCGAGAAATTCATCATCATCGCCCGATATTTCTTGAGAATGCGTTGAATTATGCTTCGCTTTCCGGATGATTGTCCGTATATTCGTATAATGCCGGTATATGTGATATGCTGGAATATACGGGGGATGAGTATCCCCGTACCGGAAACGAACGGGCAATGACGCGAACGGACCCGGGCGGTAACATTCGCGATTGAAAAAAGTCATAGAGAATCAGACTGTAGCGATTGAATGACCTGATGTACGATTTATCGGTCTCAGACTGTGGAGGAGCGCATCGGGCGGTCGTGACTAATCAGAAGAGGAGAACATGGCGAAACCATCACTGGATCCGAACAAGGACTGGGAAGAGCTTTTAAAATCCGAGCTCACCGAAACCGTCAAGCCCAACGCGGAGACGGCGGGATCGAAGCCGGGTACCGCGGCGCACCAGTCCGATATCAATTTCGATATAAAACCCGAGGAGCTCGAGAGCTACCTGAACCGCTACGTGGTGGGGCAGGAGTCGGCCGTAGAGGTCATCGCGACCAAGGTGTGCACCCACTTCAACAGGATGAAGCTCGACCGCTCCATCCCCGAGGAGGAGCGCATCGTCGGGAACATCAAGAGCAATATGCTGCTCATCGGGCCGACGGGCGTCGGAAAGACCTACATCATCAAGCTCATCGCTAAGCGCATAGGCGTTCCCTTCGTAAAGGCCGACGCCACAAAATTCAGCGAGACCGGGTACGTCGGCGGCGACGTCGAGGACCTGGTGCGTGAGCTCGTCCACGAGGCCGAAGGCGACATCGGCCGCGCGGAATACGGCATCATCTACCTCGACGAGATCGACAAGATCGCCTCCACCGGAAACGTCTACGGGCCCGACGTGTCGCGCACCGGGGTCCAGCGGAACCTCCTGAAGCTGATGGAGGAGTCGGAGGTGGATTTAAAAACGCCGCACGACCTCGCGTCGCAGGTTGAAGCCGCCATGGAGGCCCAGCGCACGGGCAAGGTGACGCGCAAGAAGATAAACACGCGCAACATTCTTTTCATCGTGTCGGGCGCGTTCGGCGGTATCGCCGACATAGTGAAGAAACGGCTGAACATGCAGTCCATCGGCTTCGAACAGGGCACGTCGCAGCGTGACGACCGCCAGAATCTCCTCAAACAGGTGAAGACCGAGGACCTCATCCAGTTCGGTTTCGAGTCCGAGTTCGTCGGGAGGCTCCCCGTCACCGTGGTGCTGAACGAGATGACGGAGGAGGGGCTCTACAATATTCTAAAGAACCGGTACAGCACCGTGGTGCTTGGCAAGAAGCTCGATTTCCGTGCGTACGACATCGACCTCGAATTCACCGACGAGGCCCTGCGCGTGTTCGCCAAAAAGGCGCACGCCGAGCGGACCGGCGCGCGCGGCCTTCTGAGCGTGTTCGAAAGGGCGCTCATCAAGTTCGAAAAGACCCTGCCGTCCACCGAGATCAGGAAGCTGGTGGTCGACATCGACGCGGTCGAGCGTCCGGAGGAGACGCTGAAAAAGATGCTCCTCAGCGACAGCATCAAGCACTTCCAGAAGGATTTCCTGCTGAAAAACGGCATTTATCTCGATTTCAAGAAGGACGCGGCCGAGCACGTGCAGGAGATGGCGCAGGCCGCCAATCGCAGCATCAAGCAGCTCTGCGAGGAACTCTTCCACGATTACGCCTACGGCATCCGCCTGATGTCCCTGGAGCATTTCACGATTACCAGGGAGGCCGTGGAGAATCCCCAGGCCTATCTGGACAACTACATCAGGGAGAATTACAAGAAGAACTGATGGAACCCGGCCGGGCCCGCCGATCCGCCGGCGGGCCCTTCGTTCTCCCTTCCGATTTTCAATGCCCGGTGCCGCCCTTTTCCGGGGCAGTCCGAGTCCCTGATGAGTCGAGGCGTGGCGATATCTTTTCGCATAGCGGCTAGGGGTCGAGCCGCTGATGCCAGAGATCGCTATGACGGCCCGCTGCCTTTTAAAGATGCCGATTACCCCGGTTGCATCCCGGATCCTTGAATCTTAATTCTTAAATCTTCACTCCTCTTCCCCCAGTCGAGCGCTCCTGATGAAGCGCATCCGGACCGAGTCGATCCCCGGCGAGCGGCGTACGATCTCGTTCCGCAGTCCCTCGACGGTTTCCGGGGCGGGCTGCTCCTCTCCGGTGATCGTGATGAGCATGGTCCGCCGGCCGGATATCCGCCTGACCTCGGCGGAAAGCACGGATTCGCCGAGCGATTCCTCGAGGAGGGCGAGAGCTTCTCTTCGCGAGCGTTCGAGGAGGTAGCCTTCGCGCATATAGACGCCGACCGGCGCGGCGATGGCGGCCAGTATGAGTACCGAAAGGACGATCTGGTAGAGGGCGCGCTTTTTAATCCGGGCGCGGTCGGCGCGGGAGGGGTGGATCTTCATGATCCAGAAGACGAGCGCGCCCGCGAGCGAAATTGAAACCAGGTTTATGAGGAAGAGGACCGCCGCGCCGCTGGCAACCGCCGCGTCGAGCCTGCCGACGCCGATACCCACCGTGCAGAGGGGCGGCATGAGCGCCACCGCTATGGCGATGCCCACCAGTGTGTTGCTGATCTTCCTGTTGGCGTTGCCGTAGGCCCCGACCAGCCCCGAGGCGATCGCCACGATGATGTCGAACAGGTTCGGGGTGGTGCGCGCCAGGATCTCGCCCGTGTATCCGGCGATCGGTATGAGCGAGGAGAGGCCGGCCGAGATGCCGACGGCCAGAATCGTTCCCTTGAGGAGAGATCCGAGCGCGGTGCGGATAAGCCCCACATCGCCCCAGATGACGCCGAGGGAGAAGGCGAGAATCGGCGTCATGAGGGGGGCGACTATCATGGCGCCGATGATCACCGCGGGCGAGCCCTGCAGGAGTCCCGCCGTAGCGATGAGGCAGGAGAGCACGGTGAGCAGGTAGTATTCGATCGACGGCCGCGCCCCCTCGGAGAGCACCTGATAGACCCCAAGATCCTCTCGTTCCTTCTCCTTTATCCGGCGGTACTCCCGGCGTTTGTTAATCCAGAAATCGGCGCTCAGGTAGTTGCGAAAAGTCCGTTCCTCCGGCCGGATGACGTGCTCGAACATGCCGCGGATCTCACGCCCCTGGGCGGCCACCTGTTCTTTCGCCGCGGAAATTTTCCCGGCAGCGGGACGGTCGCCGCCTTCGGAGCCGTCGGTGGCGCGGGCTTCTGTCTTTCGTGGCGGTTCGGTCGGAGTGTTTTTATCCGGCGTCTGCTCCTCCCCGCCGAGCGCCCGTTTGATCGCCGCGACTATCCCCGTATTCTTCATGCCGCCTCCTTCCGGTCCGCGCGAAACGCGAAATAACGCCGCCCGCTTTCGGTACTTCAGTCGATCCGTCTGAACGAAGAGCGGTACTGCGTGGTGAGATCGACGTACACCTGCTTGCCGAGCTCCCATGTCTGGCGGTGCTTGTCCTGCACGTCGCCGATCTCCTTCGCCGGCACGCCGGCGTATATCTTGTTGTCGGGAACGTTCATGCGATTGACCACTAGCGCGTGCTCCCCGATGATGGCCCATTCCCCCACCACGGAATAATCGGTGATCGTCGCCATCATGCCGATCACGCAGGAATCCTTGAGGGTGCAGGTGTGGAGCATGGCGTTATGCCCGACGGTGACCCGTTTGCCGATCTCAACCTTGTCCATCGGGCGCGCGTGGATGGTGACGCCTTCCTCGATCGCGCTCTCGTCGCCGATGAAGATGGTTCCGTAATCGCCGCGGATGATCGCACCGAACCCGATATAGCAGTTTTTACCGATGCGAACGTCGCCGATCACCTCGGCCGACGGCGCGATCCAGCTTCCCTCTCCAACCTGCGGCCTTCTGTTGTTGATCTCATACAGCGGCATGATGCCTCCCTTTTCTGTTTGTTCCGGAATCCACGGGTCAGAGCCCCGTCGCGTCCATAATGCGCTTTATCGCCTGGGCCTTGTTGAGCGTATAGAAGTGGAGCCCCGGCACTCCCCACGATTTAAGCTCGACACACTGCCTGATCGAATACTCGATTCCCGCCTCGCAGATGGAGTCCGCGCCCTCGCAGTGCTCGAGCCGCCCGAGGAGCTCCGCCGGGACGGTCGCGCCGCACATGGATGTGACGCGGTCGACCTGCGAGAGGCTGGTGACCGGCATGATACCGGGGACGACCGGTACGGTTATGCCCATGCGCGCGAGGCGGTCCATGAAACGGTAGAAATCTTCATTATTATAGAAGAGCTGTGTGATGATGAAGTCGGCGCCGGCGTCCACCTTGCGCTTCAGGTTGTCGAGGTCGGTCTCCATGTCGGGCGCCTCTATGTGCTTTTCCGGATATCCGGCCACGCCGATGGAAAAGCCGTCGATGGAGCGGATGAACGAAACCAGCTCGTTCGCGTACGCGAAGCCGTCGGCCGGGGGCGTAAAGCGCGTTTCGCCCTTCGGGGGGTCTCCGCGCAGGGCCAGGATGTTCTCGATGCCGGCTTCCTTCACCTGGCGGAGGTAGCGGCCGATCTCCTGGCGGTCCGCCCCGACGCAGGTGAAGTGCACCAGCGGCAGTATTCCCTGCGTGTCGCGCAGGCGCAGCGCGAGCTCCAGCGTTTTCTCCTGAGTGGAGCCCCCCGCGCCGTAGGTCACCGAGATGTACTGGGGCTGATAGCCCGAGAGCTCGCTCAGGGCCTGTCTGAGCCCCTCCTCGCCCTGGGGTGTTTTTGGCGGGAATATTTCGAACGAGACGACGAACCGCTCACGGTAGAGGTCGATTATTTTCATATGGAGTGTTTTCGCATTTCGGCGCGGTATCCGGGATAGTATCTGGCCGGGGGCCGTGTGACGGCTCGGCCCGGCCCGTCAGCTTTCAGTTTTTCTTTTTTAAAGGTATTCATCAAGCTTTTTTTAACAAAGCTCGGGAGACGGGCTTATCTGTTTGACACGGGAGGATGTTTAAGCTATATATATGAGTTGTTTCGATCCCCGATACCGGAGACGGCCCGTGATCAGACGCCTTGCCATCGCACTCATTGTCCTGTTACACCTTGCTCCGGCGCGCGCCTCCGTCCGCATGGAGGGATTCGGGAGTTTTCTCCTGCCGGGTGACTTTCCCGGCCAGTATGGTGTCGGTGCGGGAGCGTCGCGGGTGGTCGCCCGCGGCACGAGCCTGTACCTTCGCGGCGCTGTCGCCACGGGCTGGGAGCACAGGGGCGAGCCGAACGAGATGGTGTACGGGGCGGGCATGGGGCTCGCCGGAGTGCGTTTTCGCGCTCCGATATCCGATACCGAATTTTTCTGGACGGCCTCGACGGCGCTCGGCGGAACCTTCACTTATCGCCAGCAGGCAAAGCGCTACGGCGCCTTTACCGATCCCTCGGAAACGGAGACCGTATACGACTTCGGGCCAACCGCGGGCGCCTGGCTGGGAATCGAGTACAGATACACGCCCCGCATGGGGTTTTTTCTCGATGCCGGTTATCTCCATTCCCTCTATTTCGATGAATTCAAGGACGATACAGTCGGCGGTATTTCCGTAATCTGCGGCGTTTCGTATCGATTGCGCGCTGTGCCGGAGGCGCAAAGGGATAAGCAGGTATATGAGTATCGCTAGTTTTCGCCTTCACGCGGCAGATCGGGTGGCGCGACGCACCATGTCCGCCGTTCTCCTGGCGCTTTGCGGCCTCGGTTCCGGTTGTGTGCGAATGTACGACGAGCCCCTTCAAATCGTGTACGCCCGCGATGTCGCCGGGGCATACCAGGTGTTCGTAATGGATGATGACGGAAGGTCGGTTTCCATGCTTACGGCCGGCGCCGCCTCCAACAACAATCCATCGTGGTCCGCCGACACGGGGCGCATAGTATTCATATCCACCCGGGACGGCAATTACGAGATCTATTCCATGGACGCCGACGGGAATGACCAGAGGCGACTTACCGTTGAGCCGGCGGCGGATTACGCGCCCACGTGGTCTCCCTGCGGGGCACGGATCGCCTTTTACAGCATGCGCGACGGAAATCTCGAGGTGTACGCCATGAACACCGACGGCACGGGCCCGGTCAACCTGACCAACGATCCGTCGGCCGATCTCTCCCCGTCGTGGTCGCCGGACGGGCGGCGGATCGCGTTTGTCAGCGGCAGAAGCGGCAACCAGGAAATCTATATAATGAACGCCGACGGCACCGGGCTGGTAAACATCACGAACCATCCGGGGACCGACAGCTCTCCCTCGTGGTCGCCCGACGGCGGATACATCGCTTTCGAGTCGACGAGGGACGGAAACGGCGAGATATACGTGATGAAGGTCGACGGCGGCATGCAGACCAACATCACCAACACCGCGGCGCCTTCCGAAGAGTCGCGCCCCTCGTGGTCGCCCGACGGCGAGCGTATCGTGTTCTCGGGACAGACGGTCCCCGGCCAGCGGAATATCTACACCGCGAGGCCCGACGGCACCGACCGGAAAACGCTTACGGGAGCAATCGAAGACGAGGACTACCCCTGTTTCCAGGGCAAGCCGCGCTGAGTACACACCCCCTCCGCCGAAAGCTCGAGCCCCTGCGGTTTTGAAAATATTCATCTTTATCGATCATAATTTGAATAGTGTAATGCAAATAATGATCGTTATATTTTGATTTTTTCGGTTTTATTATTGACAGATTGTATTACATATTTAACAATCCAACCAGTCGGTTTTTAATCTGGTCGGTCGGTATATCGAGATAGGGATTTGTTGAAGGTAACCGATCGTCTATGGGTTCGCCGATACCGTTCACTCATATCGTTCATCTTCAATCGGTTCCCCCTGGCCCACGACAATCGGTATCGATACGGCGTTCTCCTTGCGGATCGCCGTATGGCGCGGAAACAGTTTTCAGCTATCAGCGTACCAGGACGTACACGCAATTTTAAAAGACGGAATCCCGTCGCGGGCGGAGCCGTGTCCATCGCCGCCGGGCGCGCCGGAATCGTCGAGCGAATCGCACGCGGGTGATCGATGAGCACAAACACGGACCTCGAGGCCCTGCGCCGCCCCCAGATTATCCAGGCGGCGCTTCTGGTGATTTCCCAGCTCGGTATCGCAAACGTGACGATGGACGACATCGCGCGCTCGGCGGGACTTTCGAAGGGCGGGGTGGCGCACTATTTCTCCGGAAAGGACGCGCTCTGCAAGGAGGCCTTCCGCGAGTTCTTCGCGCGCATATTCCAGCGCAGCCGTGACACCATGGACGCCTGCGACGGGCCGCTGGAGAAGCTCCTCTCGTTCGGCTGGCTCTACAACTGGGAGGATCCCGACGTCAATCTGGGCTACCCGCTTCTGTTCGACTGCATGGCGCTCGCCTCGCGCGACGCGGAGTACCGAAGGCTCTTCCACGACTGGGTCGACTCGTGGATCGCCATGCTCAGGGAGTCCGTGATGGAGGGGCTCCGTCTGGGCATGTTCGCCGGGATAGAACCTGACGGCGCGGCGCGGACCATCTCGTCCATTTACCACGGGGTCGCGGTGCGCTGGTACCTCGACCGCGATTCGCACACCTCGGCCTGGGCGGTCGACGCGTGCAAGCGCTCGATTGCTGGGCTGCTGGGGGTGAATGTTCGCCCATGAACGCACCGCGCCCGGCTGCCGGCGCCGTTTCCGGTGGGCTCGGGCGCGATTAAACACATAAGGACGCAGGGAGGAGGATATGGCGGTTTTCGCAAACACGGAAAAGATGTACGAGGTGCTCGGCAGCCTGTTCGAGGCGTTGCTTAAAGACCCGACGGCCGGGCCGAAGTTCGTCGAATCGGAGATCATCATAAAGTTCGCCATCAACGATCCGGCCGGGCAGATATGGCTTAGCAACGAGGGCGGCGGGAAGGTGATCTGCGGGCAGGCGGCGCTGAAGCCCACCATAGAGATGACGCTTTCGGGCGACACATGCCACCAGTTCTGGCTGCAGCAGATCGCCATGCCCGTGGCCCTCGCCAAGGGCCTCATCAAGGCCAAGGGGCCCATGCCCAAGGTCATCAAGCTTCTGCCGCTTCTCAAGCCGGCGTACGCGGCCTATCCCGATATCGCCAAGAAGCACGGCCTTTCGGTGTGAGGAGGAGCGCATGAGCATGGAACGAAGCATGAAACAGTACCTGGACGACCGGAGGGAGTCGGTGCGGATCGCCGCGCGGCTGCTCCTGGCCTCAGGGACCACGTCCCCGCGCGTGGGGGGCGTGGGGGAGTGCAGCATCCATATCATAGAGGACGAGTGCGCAATCGAGGACCTGTGCCAGCAGATAGAGCGGATGTCCGCCGACAACAAACGCTGGGATTTCTTCAAACGCGACGCGGCCATGCTCCGCGACGCGGACGCGGTGCTCGTCATCACCTCCATGCGTTGTAAAACGGACCCCGCCGACACCAACTGCAATATGTGCGGCAAGCTGACCTGCGAGTACCTGAAGGAAAGCGAAAAGCTCCCCGACGAGCCGGGGATCGCGTACCCGGGGCCGCTGTGCATCTTTCGCGCGAACAACATCTCGTACGCGGTCGACGCCGTGGTCCAGACCGCGCGCGCCATGGGTATCGACTACGGGGTCTTCTGGTCCGCCGGCGCGGCGGCGATGAGAATGAGGCTGGTCCCGAAAAACACCGGGTTCGCGCTGGCGGTCGCCATCTCGATCACCGAGAAGAGCCCGTTTCGCGATATCCCGGCCAAGTACGACGAGATCAACGAGTCGACGATGAACGACCGGATCATCCGGCGCCTGTGGCCGCAGTTCCGCTCGATCTACAGTTAAGGGGAGGTGAGCATATGCCGGTACGTGAAATGACCGAACTGGTCGAAAACGGGCTGGAGCGCGCCGTGGAGCTCATGGCGGTCGCGGCCCACAACTCATTCCGCTTCGGGGGACGAAATACCATACGGCTCGTCAGCCTTGCGAAAGAGGACATGGTGGAGATCGCCGAGTTCTGTTATTCGCTCGGCGACATGTCGCCGCTGGCCGCGCGCGACGGGCGCTTCCTCATGGAGCTCGTCAAGGAACCCTGCGCGCTGATACTCATCGGCGACAAAAGGAAGTCCGACTTCAATTACAACTGCGGCGCCTGCGGCTATCGCACCTGCGCCGAGCTCAACAAGGCCGAGGAGATGGAATCGCTCACCGCGCGTGGGCCGAGTTGCCAGTTCAAGAACATCAACCTCAATATGGCGGCCAACGCCGCCGCGTCGATGGCATGGCGCCTGGGGCTCCACTGCCGCGTCTTTTCGACGCTCGCGTTCGCGGCCTTCGCGTTGAACAAGATGGAGGGGGTCGACCTGGCGGCGAGCGTGGCGGTGAGCGCGGCGAAGAAGGACCCGTTCTTCGACCGCCACCAGTATTGGACTTCAGAGCACTGGGACGAGATCTTCAAGAAGGAATTCCCGACCTTTACGCGCGGTTTTATCGGCGCGATAGAGGACGAGTAGGAGGGCGCCATGGCGACGAAATCGCATCTCAACCAGGTGATCGCCTCCCATCTCGTGGAGCTGAAGGCCGACGAGAAACCCGACACCGTGGTGTACATTTTCGAAAAGGGAGAGCACGGCGAGGACGTGCTGACCTATCGCGACCTTCACGAGAACGGAAATAAAATCGCGCGCCTGCTCCTCGACGGCGGCGTGGACAGGGGCGACTCGTTCGCTGTATTCATGCGCAATTACCCGGAGTTCATCTATGCTCTGCTGGCGGGCACCACCATCGGCGCGGTGATGGTGCCGATCGATCCGCGCAACCGCGGAGACCGGCTGAGATTTTTACTGAACAACTGCGGCGCGAAGGCAGTCATCGTCGCCGACGACAGTCTGGAGACGTTCGAGGAGGTCGCGGGCGATGTCCCCTCGGTGAAGCTGGCGAGCGTGGCATATCATAAGGAAAACGGCGTGCCGGTGTCGTCGAAATATCACGCGCTCAACGAAACGCTGGTACAGACGACGTGGGACACGGTCGACC
>JAGODA010000017.1 GCA_017998475.1 Spirochaetota bacterium
GTCCGCTACAGGGCCGGAATAGGCACCGATGACAGCGAGAATGAAATGCACCGATTCTTCACGGAGACACGGCCGGATATCATAGTGTCCCATCAGCCCGCGCACGGGATCCATGACAGGCTGAGTTTCGTAGGCCCCTCGGGCTCGCCCGCGCTCAGAACATACTGCGACGCCAACCCGGTACTGCTCTGCCTTACGGGACACATACACAACGACTGGGGAATGGAAATCAGCGAGGAGACGATACACCTCAACCCGTCCCCCTTCGGCGAGGTGACGGGAATAACGGGTGACGTTCTGGAGGGAGGGTTTTTCTATCAGATCGAAATGGAGGGGCGTTCTATCGCGAAGATCGATTTCAGGAAAATAGCGGACGGCCGCATATACGATATCATCGAGCACACGCGGCACCGCGGGAAATGGCGCAGGAAAATCATTGACGCTTCGCGCCACGACGCGCTCACGCGCAGGGAGAACTACGACAGCAGGATACAGAAATACTCCCACATCCCCGAGATACGGCTGTTTAATGAAATCAAGCAGTTTTTCAGGATGTTCCAGACGCCCGAAACCGACGAGCGCGTCGACAGGCTGGAGAGGGTCGCGCGGCTCATCGAGGAACGCATTAACGAGAACATCGCCATGGACATCGTCGGCTCGGTCAACGTCGGCCTCTCCCAGCCGAGCTCGGACATCGATTTCGTGCTGTATCTGAGATGCGGCGAGGGGTGCGACAGCGACCTGAGCTCGTGCGACAACTATAAAAGCGCGCGCGATCTGCTGGCTGAAGCCCTGCGCGACGAATACAGCTTCGAGATAGTCGACTGCATCGACCTCAACGCCGTGGAGCGAAGCATTGTCGAACGCGACTACGAGTGCGAGACGCTCCAG
The DNA here is from genome assembly GCA_017998475.1 of Spirochaetota bacterium. GTDB lineage: Bacteria > Spirochaetota > UBA4802 > UBA4802 > UBA5368 > MVZN01. Next base: position 892 of record JAGODA010000017.1, read on the forward strand.
CGTTTCGTGGCGTACCGGTCCATTTGCAGGCCGGTAAATTACCGGGTCATAGCCCCGGTTGAGGATATGCTCAACCAGGACCACGAGTTTCGGAGCGAAATCGAGGGAAGCATCCGTTCGTATTTTAAAATTTTCGTCACCACCTCCCAGCACATACGCTCGTTCGACAAATACGAGCTCAGGCTCCGGCATATCGGGATCAAAATGCCGGATTATATACGAAACAAGATCAAACGATATCTTCAGGGCGTGAGGAAAGATGACCGGTAGTCCTTGCGGTTTTCATGGAATCATCCGGGAACCATTCGTATCCCGAGGGAACTTCTCCCCCTGCTGGACTCATCGCTCTGAAAACCGGAGGCCTCATTGAAACATTTCGCGACGATTTCGGACCTTCCATCCAGAGAGATAGCCCCGGGCGTGCTGATGCGTTCGGTCCATCTGGAAAACGTGATGGTGACATTCGTGGAAATACGGGAAGGGGCGGTGGTCCCCGAGCATTCGCACCCCCACGAGCAGATTACGGTCGTGATATCGGGACGACTGAGGTTCAGGCTCGGGGGAAGCGAAAGGCTGATGCGGGCCGGGGAAACGGTGGCGATTCCCCCGGGGTGCGCCCACTCGGCGGTGGCCGAGGGCGGGGAATGCGTGGTATACGATTGCTGGAGCCCGGTAAGGAAGGATTATATACTCGACTGACGGGGAGAACCCGAATCGTGACGGGTTCACTCAATGAATATGGAGGTATGCCATGCGGGATAAAACGGCCTGTGAAATGCCCGACTCGAATCCGGCGGACCCGGAGATCAGGAAAATACTGGACGGGATGAAGACCGTCGCCATCGTCGGGCTTTCGGACAATCCGGAGCGTGACAGCTACAAAGTCGGAGCGTATCTGAAGGAAAAGGGATACCGGATCATTCCCGTCAATCCGGGGAAGAAGGAAATACTGGGAGAAAAGTCCTATCCCGATCTCGCCTCGGTGCCGGAAAAGATCGATGTGGTTGATATTTTCCGTACGGTGGACGCCATTCCGGGGATAGTTGACGAGGCCGTCAGGGTAAAAGCGGGGACGGTATGGATGCAGCTGGGGCTTGCCCACCGGGAGTCCGCGGAGAAGGCGAGGGCCGCCGGTCTCGGGGTCGTACAGTCAAAGTGCATCAAGATAGAGCATTCCAGAATCCACGGCAAACACGAATTCACTATTACGGGCTGAATACGCGTCAGGCCTGGTCGGCGGCCGGAAGGTACAGTATAACGGTGGTGCCGGTATTGACGGTGGATTCGACGCTTATGTGGCCGTGATGGCGCTTGATAATCGAATAGGTGAGGGAAAGGCCAAGCCCCATCCCCTTCTCCGCGTACGTGGTCTTGGTGGTAAAATACGGATCGAATATTCTCGCGAGGTTCTCGGAGGGGATGCCCGTTCCCTGATCGGCGATACTGACGCGCACGTATCCTCCCGCCTTGAGGGGCAGGTCCTGCCGCGAGTCGACCGTGGAGTTGCCCGCGATCAGTCGGATCGTGCCGCCGCCCGGCATCGACTCGACCGCGTTGGTCACGATATATCCGATGACCCGCTGTATCTGGCCCGCGTCCACCCTGGCCGGCCAGAGGCCGTCCTCGATGTCGAGCGTCAGCGTAATATTTTCCGGCAACGACGTTTTCGTCGCGGTATAGCGCAGGATCTCATCCATCGATATCGTGTCGATAACCGGCTTCGAGAGGCGTCCGAAATGAAGAAGCTGGAACGAAAGGTCTTTCGCCAGGTTGGAGGCCTTCTCTATTTCGAGTAGGTTCTCATAGAGCTCGTCCTCGGGATTCGCTATCATTTTACCCAGGGCGACATTGCCGGATATGGCGGTGAGGAGATTGTTGAAATCGTGGGCGATGCCGCCGGCGAGAATGCCGATCGCCTCGAATTTCTGCGTACGCACAAGCTCCTCCTCCAGTTGTTTGCGCCGTGTGATATCGCGAATCATCGCGATACCGATTTCTCGATGGTTGAGCGTGAATATCCCGCCGGAAACCTCGACGGGAAACACGCCCCCTTCCTTTCTCCGGTGGTTCTGCGCCCGCGCGGTTTTATCGTCGCCGACGAGCCGGGCGAGGAATTCAGTCCGGTCTTCGGAGGGAGCGTCGGAGAGATCGGTGATCGTCATCGAGCGCATTTCGTCGATTGTGTACCCGTAAAGCGCCAGCGCCGATACATTGGCGTCGATGATGCGCAGGTTATCGACGTAAAAAATCGCTATCGCGTCGGAAACGGAGGAGAAAAGAAGGCGATACTTTTCCTCACTTTCCCTGAGTGCGTCCTCGACCGTCCTGCGCTCGGTGATGTCGTTAAGCACGGTGAGCACGTGCTTCTCTCCGCCGATATCGATGAGGGTCGCGGACATGGATGCCAGGCGCTGAAGGCCGTTTCGGGTCGTAATGGTGACATCGCGGTCTCGAAGGGAGCCTTTTTTCAAAAGAGCGGCGACAAATCGTTCTCTTTCTGATAGATCGGGCCAGATTTTCAGGTCGAGCGAGCTCACACCGATCAGATCTTCACGCGAGAAGCCATACAGCGAGAGGAAGCTTTCGTTAATGTCGATGAACACTCCGTCAGAAATCTTCGTGATGCTGATGGCGCTGGGGCTGAAGCTGAATGCCTTGGAAAGTTTTTCCTCGGAGGCTCTCAGGGCCTCCTCTCTCTCTCGCAGGCGACGCTCGAGATCATGCCGGTAGAGGACGGTCTCTATGGTCGAGATAATCTCGTTCCGGTTGACGGGTTTAAGGATGTAGCCGTAGGGGCCCGTTTGCTTCGCGCGGTCAAGCGTCTTCTGGTCCGAATGGGCGGTAAGAAAGACTATTGGTACATCGATACTGGAGCGTATGGAGAGCGAGGCCTCGATACCGTCGACGTTCCCGCCAAGGATGATGTCCATGAGAACAAGATCCGGTTGGAGTCCGGGAAGCAGCTCGATCGCCTCGTCGCCGGAATGGATTATGGCGACGACATCGTACCCTTCTTTAACAAGTATACTCCTGATATCGGCGGCGATTATAATTTCGTCTTCAACCACCGCGATCCTTGCCGATCGGCGCTCTTTTTCTTCCATGCTGGGAACCGGACCTGTCCTATCGTTCAGCGCTTGGATAGTAGCACGCCGGCGTGAGGGTGTCAAGCAGGCCACCGGGCCATACGGATAGTTTTAATCATTATGAAAAAACCGCCCTCGAGTCGGGTTCCACGCCGGGGGCAACGGTATGAATAAAAACATGCCTGTTGAATTTTTTCCTTGCCATTTTAACAACATAACAGTGTTATGTTCGAGTGTGCCGGCTGACCCGTTCCGGCCTCCGGAAGCGTCCGGGTCCCGCCGTACCCATACCATTATCAGGAGGATTTCATGAAGACGGCAATTACCGAGATGTTCGGTATCGACTACCCGATTATATGCGGAGCGATGATGTGGATCTGCAAGCCGGAGATGTGCGCCGCCATATCAAACGCGGGAGGCATGGGTAACCTTACCGCCGGCAACTACGAAACCGAGGAGGATTTCCGCGCGGCCATCAGGCAGACCAGAAAGCTCACCGATAAACCCTTCATGGTTAACGTGACGATCCTCCCGTCGGTCCATATCTCCGCCGAGCACCACAAGATGTACCTTCGCGTATGCGCCGAGGAGAAGGTGGCGGGGCTCGAGATCTCGGGGGCGCCAATAGACAAATCGTGCGGACCGGATTTTGTGGACATGCTCAAAAAGGCGAACGTCAAGATGTTCCACAAAGTTGGTTCCGTTCGGCACGCCGTGCACGCAGAGAAGGCGGGCTACGACGGGATCTACGCGGCCGGCATAGAGGAAGGCGGACATCCGCTCAACGACGACGTTACCACAATGGTACTCACCCCGAGGATAGTCGAAACCGTAAAAATACCGGTCGTAACGGTAGGCGGCATCGCGGATGGAAGGACCATGGCGGCGGCGCTCACGCTTGGGGCTTCGGGGGTCATGATGGCCAGCCGCTTCATGGCGACGAAGGAATGCCTCATCCACGACAACATCAAACAGGAAATTATCAGGCGACAGGAATTCGAAACGACGCTTATTTGCAAGTCGATAGGCCTTCAGGGGCGCGCATTAAAGAACAAGACGGTTAACGACGTTCTCGAGCTCGAGGCGAGGAGCTGCCGTTTCGAGGAACTCCTGCCGCTGATATCGGGAAAGAGGGTAAAAGAGGCCTGGGAGACCGGGGATGTCGACATCGCCCCGATGATGGTAGGACAGTCGATCGGCCTGATCCGCGACTTACCCACCTGTAAAGAGCTTATGGAGCGCATGGTGGCCGAGGCGAAGGCCGACATCAAGCGCGTTTCCGGGATGTTCTGACCCGACGCCGGGGCGGGGAGCACGATACTCCCCGCCCCGGATATTCATAGACGCCCGCCCTCCCGTGGTGATTCCCGCCACCTCATGGTTTTGTGACGGCGCTTCATAGGGAATGTGCTGAAGTTTTCTCCATGGAATGCCGAAACAGATTTCAAAGGTGTGTATCGGTAAAGCACGGATGAAAACAACGGTATCGGAAAAGATCCTGGTCGTCGAACGCGAAAGAATCGTAGCCATGGATATAGACTGCATTCTCCGCGGCTCCGGATATTCACAGACAACCATCGCCTACAGCTTCGAGGAGGCGATGGGGAAGATCACGTCCATCAGGCCCGATCTCGTTCTGATCGACGATCAGATCGGTGACACCGGTGACGGGCGCAACGGCGGCAGAAAGATCATTGAGGAGTTCAATATCCCCGTTCTCTACCTTTCATCATCCTCTCCGGTTAAAAACCGCCGCGGTCGTGTAGACCGGTACGCTCATTACCTGCATAAACCGTTCGACGCGACGGAAGTTTCAAAATCCGTCAGGAAAATTCTCTCGAGAAAGCGCCCCTAATTCCGCGTAACGCCCCCGGCTGTATCGCATCGCATAAAATATTTTACTTTATTGGGATGGCCTGTTAGTCTTTCGACACCTGTCGGCGCCGGATGCTTTCCCCAGCGCGCGTTCGGGCCATGGTGGGGAATTCCGTTTTCCCGGAGGAGTAAATGGAAGAGAGAATACTTTTCGTCGACGACGACGAAAACCTCCTGTCCTCAATGAAGCGTTCGCTGCAGCGCCATTTCAATGTCGAAACCGCCGGCGGTGGAGAAGCGGCCCTGGCGATGATTCCCGAAGGCTTCGCGGTGGTGGTATCGGACTTTCGCATGCCCGGCATGGACGGGGTCGAGTTTTTAAAGAAAGTGCGGGACCTCGCCCCCCTTACGGTGCGGATGATGCTGACGGGATACGCGGACATAAACACGGCCATCGAGGCGGTTAACCAGGGCAATATCTTCCGGCTGCTCACCAAGCCGTGCCCGCAGGAAACACTTGTTGCCGCGATCACCGCGGGTATAGAGCAGTACCGCCTGGTGACGGCCGAACGCGAGATGATGGAAAAAACTCTCGGAGCGAGCATGAAGGTGCTGGTTGAGATGATGTCACTCGCGAATCCCGGGGCGTTCAGCCGGGCGTCGAGAATACGACGGTACGCAACGCTCATAGGCCGGAAAATCGGCGTAAAAAACCTCTGGCAGGTGGAGATCGCGGCAGCGCTTTCACAGATCGGATGCATAACCATCCCGGAGGAGACGCTCGTCAAGTTTTACCGGGGCTCTCCGCTTTCCGCCGTCGAGCAGAGGATGTACCTTTCCCATCCGCGAACGGGGGCCGACCTGGTGGGGAAGATCCCCCGGCTCGAGAAGATCGCCGAGATGATACTCTTTCAGGAGAAACACTATGACGGTACCGGCTTTCCCGAGGAAAACCGCGTGGCTTCATCCATTCCGGAAGGCGCGCGTATTCTTAAAGTCGCGATCGACTTCGATACTCTGGTGAGCGCGGGCATGGACCCCTTTAACGCGATCGTCGAGATTAAGAAGCGGGAGGGATGGTATGATGACGCCATGGTAATCGCTCTGGACGCGGTGCTCAAAAAGGAAAAACTCTACGAGATAAAGCCGGTGTCGGTCGAGCAGCTCGCGCCGAAGATGATTTTCGCGGAAGACGTGTATTCGGACCGCGGCGCACTGCTCATGCAGAAAGGGGTAGAGGTGACCGCGGCCATGATCCTCCGTCTTCGGAACGTGGACAGGCACGGGGGGATCCGCCAGCCGCTGAGGGTGGTCGTAGGGGTGGAATAAATGCGGCGAAAATCATAAAAATAATGCTTGTTCGGAGCCGACCGCGTGATAATCCATACGGATACGGCGCCGTGACGCTTCTGCGGACGGATTTCGGAAGGACCCGGGGTGCGGTATCATGACAGCGATCAGGTCGGGACGTACGACAGGATATATCACCATGCGAATGGCGCTTGCGCTCATAATGGCGGGCGCGGTTCCACTAGACGCGAAGGATGCCGGGTACCGGTTTCCCGATACCGGACACCTGACGGGACTGTTCGGTTTTCGAGTAAACAGTTACGACCCCGTCGCGGCGGGCGACATGCAGCTCGAATACGAAATCGAATCGAAGGTTGGACGCACCGAGGGCGACCGCTCGCTCGACACGGTGGAGGAATTCATTACCGCGGTGTACTATTCACGTACCGGCCTTTCGGAACCGGTGCGACGTAAATTCGAAGATGAACTGCCGGCCTCCGATGAAGGCGCGCTTCGCCTCTGTTCAATGTGGCTCTTTCGAATGGCGGAGTACCCGGCAAACGCGGCCGGATACCGCGAGGTACTGAGCCTGATACGGAAAAAATCGCGTCTCAGCGACTCCTCCATTGTCGACCATTACGCGGGGGCCCTCGAGGCGAGGCTTGGCGCCATTGCGATCAACGGGCTTGCCGCGAAGGAAGAGGAGCGCTTGAGACAACTCGTGCTCATGCACCTCCTGGATCCCGTCAATCCCCCGACGGCGGCAGCCCTTCGCGGTTTTATTCAGACTCAGAAAAGCGCCTCACCGGCGAAGGCCGCGAAGGCGATGGATTTTCTGCGGGCGGTATCACCGGCCGTCGCGGAGCGTTTCGAGGAAAAAGCGGGGGCCCGCAGGGGTTGAGGAGAGCGGCCCGGTGATGAAGCGCGGGAAAAAACCGCCGATGCGAGCGCTGATCACGGTGCTGGGCGCGGCAATGATTGCCGTGTTCTCCACGGTGTGCGCCGTGTCACCCCGGACGGGAAATGAGCGGGACGCGGAAGAGGGCCTTTTCAGGATATGGGCGCATTCGGACATTCAGCCGGTCGACGAAAGTGAGTTCTTTCATTACGAAACCGCGGTGGATGACGTAGCGCGAAATCTTCCCGGCCTGAATATGGCGATAGTCGCGGGAGACATCGTTTACGCCAAAAAAGACGCGTCGCGTTTCTACGAATGGTTTCTGGAGACTCGCAAGAAGGCCGGTATTCCATACTGGTTCGAAATTGCGGGCAATCACGAGGCGCGGGACCTGGGGGCCTATCTGGAGGCGGTCGGCAGGCCGCTCCATTATGCCGTGACTGTCGGGAACATGCTCATCATACTGATGTCGGATGAAAAAAGAACGCCTCAGACCGAAATCTCGCACTCGACCTTCCGCTGGTGGCGGGACCTGGTAATGGAGAATCAGGATAAAATACTGGTAACGGTCAGTCATGCGGCGCCGGCGGGAAGCGGGCTTCCCGCTTCGATGTTCCCCACCATGCGCATCGCCGCGTCGGCGAGGTTCGAGGAGGTGATGAAGCGCTATCCGGTTGACCTGTGGATTTCCGGACACAACCATGTCGCCTCCTCGGTCAGCGCGAAATTCTCGCGGCCGAGGGCCTTTCCTCGCACACTGTTCGTCGAGGTGGCATCGATACACCTGACCGCGCTGAGCGGAATCGAATCGTATGTTCTCGAGTTCCGGGAGGGGAGTGAAGAGTGCAGGGTGCTGACGCGCGACCACCAGTCGCGGCGATTCGTTCCCCGACGGTATGTGAATCATACGCTTAGGGCGCATTTCAGTCGCGGGTCCGGTGAACCGCTGATCATACTCCCCGACGGAGAAAAAACGCGGAACGGGACGGCGAGACAATGAATGTGTCCGGGCGAATAGAACAGCTGATCGGAGGCGGGTCGTGTATTCCGGCATAAATGACGCGGTTGAGCTGGCGAACGGCATACGGATGCCGGTGCTTGGACTTGGAACTTACAAGACACCGGACGGTGCGGTTGTGGAGAACGCCGTCAGGGTGGCGCTCGACGCGGGCTACAGGAGCATCGATACGGCCGCGCTGTACGACAACGAAAAAGGTATCGGACGCGCGCTGAAGCACAGCGGTCTTGAAAGAAGCGAGGTTTTTATCACGACAAAGGTATGGAACGCCGATCAGGGATATCGGGAAACGCTGAAGGCCTTCGACCGGAGCAGGAAGGATCTCGGCACCGACTACGTGGACCTCTACCTCATACACTGGCCGGTGAAAGGAAAATACATTGAGACGTGGCGCGCCATGGAGGAACTGCTGAAAAAGGGACTGGCGCGCTCGATCGGCGTGAGCAATTTTCTGGTCCACCATCTTGAAGACCTCATGCGCAACTCATCCGTTGGGCCGATGCTCGATCAGTTCGAGCTGCACCCGCGGCTGTATCAGGCGGAACTGATCTCTTTCTGTCGAGGCAGGGGAATAACGGTCGAAGGCTGGGCGCCCCTGATGCGAGGGCGTCTGAATGATAATCCGCTCATACTGGAACTTGCGGCCGCGTACGAACGAACCCCTTCACAGATACTTATACGCTGGGCGCTGGAGCATGGCTTTGTCACCATCCCGAAATCGGTGAAACCGGAACGAATAATTGAGAACTCCCGCGTCTTCGACTTCAGATTGTCGGGTGAGGATATCGGCCGGATCGATGCGCTGAACAGGAACGAACGCACGGGGCCCGACCCCGATAATTTCAATTTCTAATCGCCACACCGGGGATCGTAATGAGCGCACCATGACGATCCGACAATCGAGCGCACCGGTGATGTCACCGGAACGTCCTCACAGGGAAAAGCGGCACAGGCATTCCGCGCTTATCTTCGATTCCAGAATTCCGGGGTGAGGAGAATTAACACGGTGTAGAGCTCGAGCCGTCCGACCAGCATCGCGAAACCCAGAAACCATTTCACATAATCCGGAAACAGGGCGTAATTATTCGAGGGTCCGGTGTCGCCGAAGCCGGGGCCGATATTGCCGAGCGTCGCGAGCGCGGTCGTGAAAGATGTTGTGAGGTCATGCCCGGATGAAGCGACCACAAGCGACGTGCACAGGAGCATGAAAATATAGAGAAAGAAAAATCCCGCCACGGAGTATACAAGGTCCTTGCGTACGATTCGCCCGCTTACCTTGAGCGTGAATATGCCGCGGGGGTGTATAAGGTACAGCATCTCTATAAAGGCCTGTTTCAACAGGATGACGATACGGAACACCTTGATGCCGCCGGCGGTCGAGCCTGAAGATCCGCCGACGAACATGAGCAGAAACAGCACCCCCTGGGCGAAGAGCGGCCATTGCTCGAAATCGGCGGTGGCGAAGCCGGTGGTGGTCAGTATTGACGCGGCCTGGAACGCGGCGTGCACGCTCGACTCGAATAAAGAATCGTACGACTCTCCGTATATACTGATGATTATGGCGAGTGTGGCGGCCAGGAAGATGCAGAGATAGACCTTTACTTCGGTATCGAGGCGAAGGGATTCGAACCTGCCCGTAAGGATGCGATAATGCAGTGAAAAGCTGATTCCGGCCAGCAGCATGAACACGGTGATGATTATATGTACCGCGGGCGAATTGTAATGGCCCACGCTCGCGTTCATCGTTGAAAATCCGCCGGTGGCGAGTGTGCCGAACGTATGCGTGAGGGCGTTGAACAGGTCAAGGCCGGCCAGCATAAGCAAACCCGTCTGAGCGACGGTAAAGCCGATGTAAATGATCCACAGCAGCTTGGCCGTGTCGGCGATACGGGGGGTTATGCGGTCAACCGTCGGTCCGGGAGACTCGGCGTTTATAAGCTGAAGGCCGCCGATACCCATCAACGGAAGGACGGCGACCGCGAGAACCACGATGCCCATTCCGCCAAGCCAGTGGGTGAGCGAGCGCCAGAAGAGCATGGAGCGCGGCAGGGCCTCTATATCGGTCAGGATCGAGGCGCCGGTGGTGGTGAATCCGGAAATGGTCTCGAAAAAGGCATCCGTGAACGAGGGGATGGCGCCCGAAATAAAAAATGGAAGCGCACCCGCCAGCGAGGCGGCGATCCAGCTTGCCGTTACGAAGAGAAAACCGTCCCGGGTCGACAGGGCCTCCGTTTTTCGGTTCCTCAAACCGTACAGAAGAGTACCGGACAGGAAAGCGAGCGGCATGACGACCGAAAGAAATGCGAAAAGCTCGGTCGTTTCGCCGCGATACAACGCGATTCCGGCCGGCAGTAACATGAAGCCCGAAATGATCAACATCAGAAAAGAGAGCGTTTTGATGATTGTAAGGGGATTCATGGAATGATATGCTATTGGCGTCCCGCAATCAGGGCTTTTTCGAGGTCCGCGACTGATTTTTTATCGACAATCGAAATGAGGGTGTCCCCTTCCCGGAGAATAAAGTTCCCGTCGGGAATGGTCTCCTGTTGCTGCCCGCGAATCACACTGAGTATGAGTGAGTCGGAGGGCATGGTGATATCCATTATTTTTTTTCCTATGACCGGTGAATCGTTTGAGATCTTGAATTCGAGGACTTCCGCCATGCCGTTGAAGATGCTGTGGACGCTGCGAATATCGCCACGCCTGAGGAATTTTAAAATGGCGTCCACCGTACTCACTTTAGGGCTGATAATGGAATCGATCTTGAGCCTCGCGGCGATGGACATGTAATTCGATTTGGCAACCAGGGCGAGCGCACGTTTTATGCCCAGGCTTTTGGCGTATACGGCGGTAAGTATGTTGAGCTCCTCATTGTTTGTGGTCGTAATGATGAGGTCGTAGCTGTCAAGCTGTTCTTCTTCGAATATGTTCTCGTCCGAAATGTCGGCGTGCAGCACCAGTGCGTCCGGGAAGCGTTCCGAAAGTGCCTTGCAGTTTTCGTACACGTTGTCGATGATCGTGATTTTCCTGCCGGTGCGTATCAGGTACTGGCAGGCGAGCGATCCGATGCGTCCGCCGCCGGCGATGATGATCCTGTCGAGGCGCTCGCTTTTCCTTCCGGCCTCCATGAAGATGCGTGTTAGGTCGTGCCGTGTGGCGAGCAGGTATATGGTGTCGTTCTCGCGGATTATGAAATCGCCGGACGGGATGACGAATGACTCGTCCCTGATCACGCAGGGAACGAGGAATTTCTCGTTGATGCTTTTGCGTATCTGCTTGAGGGAGCGGTTGGCGAAAAACGAAGAGTGGTCGACCACGAGATTGCGCATCTGGATTTCGGTGTTCTCGAAAAACATGACGTCGCTGTCGGCCCCCAGGGCCACGGTATTCGCGATATGCCGTGCCGTTTCGACTTCGGGATTAACCACGTAGTCGATTCCGAGAAACCCCTTTTCGAAAATACGGGCCCGGGAGTAGTCGGCGTTGCGTACCCGCGCGATCTTTATCGGGACGTTGAACTCGCTCGAAACGATCCCGCAGGCGATCATGTTCACCTCGTCGATATTCGCCACGCTGATGAAAGAATCCGCGTCATCGGCGCCGGCTTTAATGAAGGTGGAAAGGTGAGCGCCATTCTCGTTAATAACCATGCAGTCGAGATGAGTTGACACATACTTTGCCCTTTCGGGGTCTTTTTCTATTACGACGACATTTTTCCCCTCGTTAACGAGCTGTTGTGCAAGCTGGAATCCGACGACTCCCGCTCCGAGTATCATTACGTTCATGGCGCCCGCCTGGAATGAGCTTTAGGCCGGATGGATCGCGGCCGGGACAATCAGAATATAGCCCACATCGGAATCCCTACAAGCACATTTTAACGATTGAAAATGTTCTAAATCTTATTATAATCAGCGCGCTGACACATGCTTGACGTGGAGTGCAGCAGGGGGTATGAAAAAATCTAAGCATACGCAATATTTTCTAGAAAGCCGGAGGAAAAAATGGCGAGAATAGTGATCTATGGAAAAGGCGGTTGACCGTACACCAAGCAGGCCAGGTCGGCCTACGGGGACAGGGCGGATTATTTTGACGTAAAGACGGACCCGAATAAAATGGAAGAAATGCTGGGATTCTCAGGCGGAAGGCGGCAGGTTCCGGTAATCGTTGAGGGCGGCAAAGTAACCGTCGGTTACGGAGGCACCTGAGGAGTATGAAACCCGCCGTGAGCGGGGACCGGTTAGAGACGTAAGTATCACGATGCAGTCGTTTAACATGCGGCAACGTCGGATCGACCGCGCGGGGAGTGATCTGCGCGGGGAGGGGAGCGGCGGCAGGCCCAGATTAGGATATAGCGTCCGGATGGCCTCATAGAAATCAGAAAACAGGGGTAACATCATGAAGAGAATTCTTCTACGCGGTGTGGTGATGGCGTGGACAGCGGCGCTCGTTCTGTCGCCGTCCGCGGTGCCGGCATTCGCCCAGTCGCATGTAATTGAAGGGGAATACATGGCCGTGGGAACAAACCCTGATGGATCGTCCTATACAGGGGTGGTGACGATAAACAGGGATGGCGACATGTATCGATTCCACTGGAGGGTGGGTACGGAATACCATGGCCATGGGACGCTTAAGGGCGATATCCTTACAGTGTACTGGGGCGCGCCGGATCCGGTCATCTACACGGTCAAGGACGGCGGAAGGACCCTTGAAGGGGTATGGGCCGGAGGGCGGGCCACCGAAACGCTCCGCCGATGACATGTGCCGTATGATTTCCTGAACCGGCACACGCCTTTAGCGTCCCGCGGCCTTTCTATTGATTTCGTCGAGGCCGCGGATGGAGCACTCCGCACTTGCGGGCTCCACGCTTATCGCGCGTCTTACAGGCGTGCGATAAGCGTCGGTACGCCCTGACGAACTTCAGGTGGACCGTCAATAGCTGCCTTACAAACATACATAATAAATATCATAATTATTATATAAATAATTATTAAATTGTTGCACTCTTTTTTCGGGCTATATTTCCTTGCAGTGTTGTTGGGTGAGCGATCAATACGACGGTTCGGGGCCACAACGGCATTTTCGGGGAGTACGGCGGGGTGGCTCCGATTTCCGGGTGAGAATTGATGCGGGCTTGATGACACTGAATCGCACTAAAAATACACGTAATAAGAGGGAGCTATGAGCTTGATAGTCGATGCGCGGGACCAGGAATTCTGCCTGTACGAAATGCTCAATATCCAGGAGCTGTTCGGCACATCCCGTTATGGTGATTACTCGAAGGACATGTTCGACATGGCGCTCGAACTTTCAAGGAAGATCACCGAGGAGGAAATGCTGCCGTTCTATGCCGAGGGAGACAGGGTGGGGGCCAAACTCGAAAATGGCGACGTCAGAGTGCCCGAATGCTTCAAGAAAATCCATAAGGTCATGAACGACGCCGGTCTTTTCACCATGGCCGTATCGCCGGAATCGGGCGGGCAGGGTTTTCCCTATGTGATCGACCTCGCCGCGCGCGAATACTACGTATTCAACATGGGTTTCCTGCTGTATCCTGAAGCGTCCGTGGGGGCGGCGCACCTTATTGAAGTTTTCGGAACCGAGGAGCAGAAACAGAAATACATGATGAAAATGTACGAGGGCAAGTGGGGCGGCACCATGGTGCTGACAGAGGCCGACGCCGGTTCCGACGTTGGAAACCTGAAGGCGAAGGCCGTGCGCATGCCTGACGGCAGTTTCCGCATTACCGGATCCAAGATATTCATCTCCGGCGGCGATTCGGACATGTTCGAAAACATCGTCCACCCGGTGCTCGCCCGCATAGAGGGTGACCCCGCGGGAACGCCCGGCATCTCCATATTCCTCGTTCCCAAATATCTCGTCAACGATGACGGAAGCCTCGGCCGGCGCAACGACTACACCATCAGCGGCATCGAGCACAAGATGGGCCTGAAGGGCAGCGCGACCTGTTCGATGAGCTTCGGGGACAACGGTGACTGCTACGCGGAGCTGCTCGGCGAAGAGCGCAAGGGAATGAAGATCATGTTCCAGATGATGAACGAGGCCCGGATCGGCATGGGCCTGCAGGGGATGGGAACCGCATCCATCGCCTATCTCCACGCCCTCAACTACGCGAAAGAGCGCCTGCAGGGCGCCGACCTCATGAACATGCAGAATCCGGAGGCACCGCGCGTGCCGATCATCAGCCACCCGGACGTTCGGCGCATGCTGCTGTGGATGAAGGCGCATGTGGAGGGAATGCGCGCGCTGGTGTACCTGTGCGCCCTGGCGATCGACCGCAAGGAGGCCATGGAAGGCGAGGAGGCGGCCCGCTGGCATGGCATTATGGAACTCCTGGTTCCCATCACCAAGGCCTATTGCACCGACATGGGATTCCGCGTAACCGAGCTTGCCATACAGGTGTACGGCGGGTACGGCTACTGCCAGGACTACCCGGTCGAGCAGTTCATGCGCGACCTCAAGATCGCCTCCCTCTACGAAGGGACAAACGGCATCCAGGCTCTCGACCTTGTCGGCCGCAAGATGACGCAGAACAAGGGCGCCAACTTCATGAATTTCCTCGGCGAGATGAACAAGACCGTCGCCCGTTACAAGGACAGGGCGAGCCTTGCGGACATCTCGAAGGACGTTCAGGAGGCCGTAAACATGCTCGCCGATATGGGTATGTTCTTCGCCCAGTGCGGCAAGGAGGGCAAGTTCCTGGTTCCGATCTCGAACGCGTATCCATTCCTCAACATGATGGGGACGATCTGTCTTGCCTGGCTCCTCTTCTGGCAGGCCGGAATCGCCGAGGAAAAACTCGAAGTCATCCTCAGCGAAAACGGTGTGGACGCCGCGGACAGGAAGAAGGTGAAGGAATTTCTCCGCGAGCACCGTGACGGCGCCTTCTACCAGGGGAAGATAATGACCGCGCAGTATTACGTGAAACATGTCCTTCCGCAGGCCTTCGCCGTCGCACGGTCGATTAAGAGTGAAGACCTCACATGCCTTAAAATACTGGATGAGAGTTTCTCTTCATAAAAAACTGACATTTACCAGCGAAGGGGACGCGTTTCCGATCGGTACGCGTCCCCTCGCGTTTGGCGTAGCCCGCCCCGCCCTGAACCCATCCGGAAACAAAGTATTGACGTCTGGTACGGGGTGTGCTATCCGATCAGGCGGCATCCGCTGGGACGCGGACCGGGAGGTGCCGTATGTCAGGTTCAATGAACGACATCATAATGATGCGAAAGGTCGCCGATCGCCTGGAGATGCTTCCGGACGCGGAGCTTCTGGACCGCATGAGTTTTCTCCTCGAGCAGCTCGACCAGCTGAGGGGGGAGGAGGTCCTTGTAAAAATAAAGGGTCTTATCGACGAAAGGCTGAGCAACGGGTATTGGTGAAAGCGATATGAACCAGGAGCAGGTAAAAGAGAAACTCCTTATGCTTAACGGAGAGGTGGAGGAGTTCAGGGTCACGTTTTCCGGAAAGAAGAGCGCGAAGGTCGACGGTCTCTACAAGCCGGCGGAGAGGGAGATCATCATCCATAACCATAATTTCAACGGCGACGCGGCGCTCATGTACACGGCCATCCACGAATTTGCCCACCACATACAATTCACAACGGCCACCTCGCCGGTGTCGTGCCGCGCGCATACGAACCGGTTCTGGGATATTCTGCACCGCTTGCTTTTCGAGGCGGAGAAAAAGGGGATATACGAGAATGTATTCGCGAAAGACCGGCGTTTCGCCGGGCTTACCGCGCGGATACGCGACGAGTTTCTCGCGAAAAACGGCCATCTCATGAAGGAACTCGGCGGCCTTCTTTCTGAGGCCCTGGAACTCTGCAACGAGCTTCACGCGAGCTTCGACGATTACGTGGACAGGGAGCTCGGCCTGCACCGTACGGTGGCGAAAACGGTGATGAAAATAAACGCCCTCGATATAGATCCGAAAATCGGGTACGAAAACATGAGGACCGTCGCGCGCATACGCGATGAGGAGATGCGGAAAAAGGCGGAGCGCGCCTTTGTCGGGGGGCAGAGCCCGGACATGGTGAAGGCGGAGTATGCCTGCCGGCCCGAAAAAGAGGATACAATCGAACGGCTCGAGGCGGAAAAGAAACGGATAGAGAAATCGCTGGAGTCGCTTACGGTACGACTTACGATGATAGAACAGCAGATAGAAGACATGCGCTCGGGAAAGGTGTGACCCCCTGGTAATTTGTTTGACATCGACGCCGGCGCGTGAAGAATCTATGGACGCAGGCGACGGCCAATTACACAGACAGGCTTCCATCAGGTAACGACAATGAAATATTTAACGCACCTGTCGCTCATTCTTCTGCTGGCCGCGGCGGCGATGGGCTGTTCGGACGTTCCGGTCATCGACCTGGGCTCGGGGTGGAAACACACGGTAACCGACAGCCTGGAATTCGCGTCGGTCGACTTCGATGATTCCGGCTGGGGAACGGTTGACCTTCCGGCCTCCCTATACAAGGAGAAAAAGGCCCAGGCCGTGTGGATCCGCAAGAAGGTTATTATACCCGAAAATATGACCGCCATGCGGCCCTGGATTTTCCTCGGTAAGATATGGGACGCTGACAGCACATATTTTAACGGAGTACAGATCGGGGAGACGGGCCGGGAAAAGCCGTACATCGTACCCACATGGAACGTCGACCGCTCATATCTAATTCCCCCTGAACTGATTCGCCGTGGCGAGGAGAACGTCATCGCGGTGCGTGTCTTCGGACAGCTCAAACCCAGTGTGAACGGAGAGGTATTCATCGCCCCGTCCTGGCATGTCCAGTCGTTCACATTCTGGAAGCAGATGAAGTCGCGGTTCATCTCGCTTTCCACCGGGCTTCTCTCGCTGTTCCTCGGTCTCGCGTCGCTTTTGCAATTCGCCATGAACCGTAAAAACAGAATCAGCCTCCATTTCGGGTGTATCAGCGTAATCTGGGCGTTTCTGACATCCCACTTCTACGTTTCCGATTTCGGAATCCAGTACAACATCAAGGAGAGGCTGTATTTTTCCTTTCTCGCGGTGGAGGTGGCGTGGATCTATATCCTCCTGGAGTTGATATTCGAGAAGCGAATCAGGTTTGCCCGCTGGTTTATCGTTGTCAACTCCCTGGTGGCCATCGCAGTCCTGAACGCACAGGGGCTGTATGACCCCATCCCCGAGATCAACATAACGATTTCCGGCACGTTCGGGGTCCTCAACCAGATAATCTGGGGAATCCTCATCGTGAGCGCCATGAGGAAAAACCCGATCGAGGCGCAGGTGATGCTGGCCGGTTACGCCATATTCATGATAGGTCTTATCCACGACGCGGCCGCGCTGTCGGGCCTCTATTTCACGGATTTCTACTGGATAATAGTGAGCTACCCGGCGGTGATTATCTCGTTCGCGGTCATCATCGCGCGGCGCACCTCGGGTATGGAAAAGCGTGCGTCCATGGCCGTCGAGATCGAGAAAATGAAGGACAACCTCGCCTCGGTCCTCGAAACCGTGCGGCAGTCAATGGCGGGGATGACGGGCTTTACCGACTCCGTGCACGGCACCGCCCGCGAGTTGAAGGAAAAGATGAGCGAGCAGGACGCGAGCCTGGGAGAGACCGCCGCGTCCATCGAGGAGGTCCAGGCCTCAATAGAGCATATCGCGGACAACGCGCGCAACCAGAATGAAAACCTCAAGTCGAGCAAATCGAGGCTCGCGGAGTACGTCGAGTACCTCGCGGGGATAGGTTCGGCCGCCCGGAACGCGGCCGCGCTCAGCCGTAAAAGCGTGGAGCAGTCGCTGGAAAGCCGCCGGCGGCTTGAATCCATGGTAACGGGCATGAACAAAATAAGGACCTCCTCCGATACCATACGGGAAATCTCGGACATCATCAACGATATCGCCGACCAGACAAACCTTCTGGCGCTGAACGCTTCCATCGAGGCCGCGAGGGCCGGAGCAATGGGGAGGGGGTTTGCCGTGGTGGCGGACGAGATAGGCAAGCTGGCCGACAGGTCAATAGAACAGGCCAAACACATTCAGAAAATCATCTCCGAAACAACCGCCGATATCGAGAGTGAAACCCGCCTGGTCTCCGGTTCGTCGGGTATCATCCTCGAAATTGAGAAATGGGTGAAGGATGTTGAGGGGGCAATCCTTTCAATCATCGAACTCTGCGAGGCGCAGGAAAGGATGACCAGGGGAATAATGGAAAATATGGAGGCCGCGGAGAAGGGATCGGGCGATATTTCGAACGCCACAGACGAACAGCGCAGTTTTATAATGACCGTGTCGCGCTCCGCGGAACGACTGAAAACCATCATGGAGGGAGTGCTCGAAAACGCCGATTCGCTCGTCGCCTCTCTGGGACAGATTCACGGCCGGATAGCGGCCATGAGGGAGCTGGTCGGAAAAGACTAATAGTGAGCGCGCCAGCCGGCATTCCATCAAC
>JAGODA010000308.1 GCA_017998475.1 Spirochaetota bacterium
CCTTTCGCGGCAGGAAGGAACCGAAGCACGACTTGTTGACGTAGCCGTCCGCGTCGGGCGGGGTCGCCGAGAATGCCACAATGTTCGGGGCGGCTTTAAGGGCCACCGCTCCGAGGTCCGAGAAGCTGTGCGGCTTGTACGAACCGACTCCCCACTCCATGCAGATGCGCTCGAGCGGACCGACAAACATTGTCTCTATGTTGAAACTGTCCTTCGTCTCGGGCTTCATGTATTCGTACAGGGCCATGGCGAAGCCCTGGTAAATGGTGACATTCGTAACATCCCCGGCCCGTTTGCCGAGCGCCGTCGAAAAAGCGGCCGGTATGTTGACGCCGCCGCCGGTGAATATCCTGTCGTTCGATCGGACCATCGCCGCCGCCTCCTCGGCGGTTATCAGCTTGGCGCGATAGTCCTCGCGGAACGAGCCGGGAACTCGTGTTCTGTCTCTGGTGAACTGCGCGATGCTCATATATGCCCCCTGCGTGCTGTGTATACCGGCACATTCCCGGGCGGAAGGTGTCGCCGATCGGTATCGGAAACAACGGACGCCTCGATCAGCCGGCATTATGATATTATGAGCATTTCAGCATACTATATGTCAAGTAATTAAACTATACAATTTAGGGTAATGGCGTCATTTACGGCAATGGCATCGGGCCGATGTCGAGGGTTCACCCGAGTCCCTGCGCGCGGGGGCGGGAGTATTGAAATTAGAGGATGCTGCGAAGGCCATGAGCGTTCGAGCGCTCCCGGAGCTTAGCGCCACGGCTTCCTTCGAGGAAGAGGAGATCACGGAAATCCATGACGCGTGAGGAGAAAATCGTCCATCGGGTTTCAGCCTTCTGATAACGCGGGCATTATGGCCGCACCGGCGCCGGTTTTCGCACGATGAGCGAAAATAGTGCGTGGGTGAGGGTATGCGGTGATCAGGCCTGTGCGCCCTCCCGCGATTTACCATAGGCCTCGTCGATCTTCGCCGCCAGTATGAAATCGTTCTCGTGAAGTCCGTCGATCTTGTGCGTGAACAGGCGCACCGTCACCCTCCCCCACGAGAGCACAATGTCGGGATGGTGCCCCTCGCGCTCCGCGATTTCGCCGATACCGTTGACGAACCCCAGCGCCGTCCTGAAATCCCGGAACGAGTATTCTTTTTCGAGATGATGGTCCGCGACGATCGTCCAGCCGTGAATGTTCTGGCTGAAGATGTAAATCTCTCCCGGGGCCAGAGGAGGCGCGCCTGCCTTGCAGGGGGTGCAGTGTCTGGACTCGAGTTTCTCCATGGCCATACGTTCCTTGTTCCGTGATGTTTTCTATTTAATAAAGATATGAAGATTTTCGGCAAAAGCAAAGCGGTCGGCTCGGCGGGCGCAATTAAAATGCGCTCCAGTCCTCCTCGCCGGGAAGAAAGGCCGTCAGTCCGCGGCCGCGGAAGGCCTCGATGCAGGATTCGGTTTCCTCCTGCGACGGCACATCGTACTCCGGTGCCGCGGGTGCGTTGAGCCACGCCCGCTTGTCGTTTCCCATCCGGTGATAGGGCACCACGGAAAGCGCGCGCACGCCGAGCCGGCGCAGGAAGGAGGCCCATGCGTCGATGTTCTCGCCGGTGGCCGTGACGCCGGGGATGAGGGGCATGCGCGGCCACAGTTTCGGTCCTTTCTTTTTCCGTCCGGCGAGCAGTGTGAGGTTTTTCTTGATTACGGTGTTTCCCGCGCCGCAGTAGCGCCGGTGCGCGTCGTCGGCGAAGAGCTTGATGTCGAAGAGCACCAGCTCGATCGCGTCGATCATGTGCCGCGCGGCTTCGATGCGGAACATGCCCGATGTTTCAAGAGCGACGGGGATCTTCGCCGCGCGCAGTTTGCGCGCAAGCGCCGCGCAGAAGTCGGGATACAGCGTCGGTTCGCCTCCCGAGAGGGTCACTCCTCCGCCGGATTCGCGTATGAGCGGAAATTCCGCCGACAGCTCGCCGAGGAGCTCGCCCACGCTTCGCGGGGAACCGAAGCGCACGAGCGCGCCCGAAGGGCAGGCGTCCACGCAGGAGAAACAGACGCGGCAGAGGGCCGCATCGCGGTACACCGGCCGCGCGTGCGTATCGACCGGGCAGGCTTCGGCGCACCTGCCGCACGAGATGCAGAGCCTCGCCTTGAAACCGATTTCCGGTTCGCCTTTCCACGATTCGGGGTTCTGGCACCAGGCGCACTGCAGAGGGCATCCTTTAAAAAATACCAGGCTGCGGATGCCGGGACCGTCGTGCAGGCAGAAGTGCTGTACGGAGAAAACCGGCGCCGTCTCAGGAGATGCCATGCGCGGTCCTTTCGATGATCTCGTCCTGCACCGCCGGCTGGAGATCGGTGAAATAGGCGCAGTACCCGGCCACGCGAACCACTATGCCGGGATGGGCGCGCGGGTCCCTCTTTGCCGCGCGCAGGGTGTCCGCGTCGAGGACATTGACCTGCACCTGCATGCCCCCGTTTTTCACGAAGGAGCCGAGCAGTCCCGAGAGAGCGCGGGCCCCGGCGTCGCCCCCGATGGTTCTTTTGTCGAATTTCAGGTTGAGCGCGTAGCAGTTGCCCCAGCGCGAGCTGTCGAGCGACGCGGCCGAGCGCAGTACGGCAGTGGGGCCCGCGCACTCCGTGCCGTCCACAGGGGCAAGGCCGTTCGAAAGCCGTTCGCCGGAGCGCCGCCCGTCGGGAAGCGCTCCGGTCCTCCTGCCGAAGCCGATGTGGCAGGTCATGGAGTAGAAGCCGGGAATGTACGCGCCGCCGCGGCTGTTCCGGTGGGCGGACAGCGCGTCGGTAAAAGCGTCGGCCGCGGCCTGCGTCATGGCGTCCGCTTCCGCGATTCCGTTACCGTAGCGCGGCATGCGGCATCGAAGCTCGGTGCGAAGGTCCTCGCGGCCGCGGTAGTCGCTTTTGAGGATGTCCACAAGCCCGGCGAGTCCCATCCTCCGCTCCTCGAAGACGAGGCGCTTTATCGCGTAGAGGGAGTCTCCGGCCGTCGCGAGGCCCGCCGCCTGTATGGAGGTGTAGTCGTACATGGCCGCGCCCCAGGTGACGTCGAGCCCTTTATCCATGCATCCGGCGGTGAGCATGGAGTTTACCGGCGTTGTGCGCCATACCCGGTACACGCTTTCCAGGCGGGTAATGACTTCCACCATGTCGTCGACGCCTTTCCGGACCTGTGCCCTGAAGGCCTCCAGCACGTCATCGAACGAGAGCATTCGGGAAATCGGGCGGGTCCGCGCGCCGATTCTCCTTCGCGAATTGAACTGCCTTCCCTCGTTGAGGGCGAGCTCAAGGCACACCGGAAGGTTGAAGAGGGCCGCGTCGGAAGAATTGTAGGTCCTTCCCTGGCTGCACATCTCGACGCAACCGATCACCGCGTAGTCGCGCGCGTGAGCCCTGCTCATCCCGCAGGCGGTCAGCGCGCGCACGATGGCGTCATCCCCCATGATGGACGGCTTGCCGCAGCCGAGCTGCAGGACGCGGGCTGCGCGCTCCATGAGCCATGCGGGCGTGGAGGAGTGGACGCGTACGTGCAGGGCGGGCTCGCGGGTGCGGACCTGGGCGTAGGCGTCGAGGATGAGGCCGGAAAGCTCGTTGGAGACGTCGTTGCCGTGCGCGTCGGTGCCTCCGACGGTGATGGCCTGCGCCACGCCGTTCCCGCTGAAGAACTGGTCGATACGCTCGGAGTAGACCGGGATGGTCTCGCAGGTTTTCAGGCAGAAGCTCGCGAGCGTCTCGACGGCGCGCTCGCGGTCCAGCCGGCCCGACTCGATATCGCGCCGGTAGAGGGGATATAGAATCTGGTCGAGTCTGCCGAACGAGAGGCCCTGCTCGAAGTCCTCGAGGTTCAGGGCGATGTGGATGAGCCAGCAGGCCTGGAGCCCCTCGAGGAAGGTGCGCGCCGGCTCGTACGGCACGCGCCTGCATGCCGCGGCCGATTCAAGGAGCTCCCGCGCGCGAGCGGGATCGGTACCGGGGAGGGCAGCGACACGCTCCGCCTCGTCGGCCAGGTTGGAGGCCATCCGCCGTATGCCGGCGATGGTATGGCG
>JAGODA010000309.1 GCA_017998475.1 Spirochaetota bacterium
GTTCCATGCTGTTAAAAGGTCTTTTACGCTTTTGGCCAGGCACAAGCTGTGGAGCTGGCCGGGGGTGGATGATTATGTGGAGATATACGCGATCAGACGAGGGTGAATTGACTTGTCAGTCGCGTAAACCCCGATAAGGATTAAGCCTCAAACGGCGGGTTCCAGCTCTACTTCACGCGAGAACGCGTACTGCATTTCCTTTATCGGAAGCCTAAGGCATACAGTGGTATCGGGGATCGGGTTGATACTGAGGCAACGCCCGGGATCGAGCCCCATACCGTACAGACAGCTGTTTATCACGGCGTAGCCCAGGCCGAAGCCAGATTCGCTTGTGTCGATATTGTTGATGAAAAAGTCGTGTTCGCGTCCTTCCCTGAGGCACTCAAGGTGCTCGCATCGCTTCCGCTCGATTCTCTCCAGATCGCCATCGAGTATCGGGGCCGTATTGTTGACCGTAAGCATGATATCTCCGGGAGTCCTTTCAATTTTCATGACGGTCGAAATCCCGCCTTCCTGTATCTCTCTTTTGACGGCCAAAAATTTCTGGAGCGAGGTAATCATCCTCTTCTCGTCATCGCGGTATGAGCGCTTCTCGTCCCGCATTCGGTTTGATATTGAGATATATATCGATTCCTCGTCAAGAATCTGCCGTACCCTGGCGGAGATTTCTCCACCCTGAAGTATCTCGTCCGCCGAAACCCGGTATCGCTCCGCGTCGATGCCGTTCATGATCTTATTCCCGTTTTCGTCGCGGGTCATTCCTGAAGAGAGCTCATTCTTGACCAGTACGTATTTGTAATTGGCCTTTACCGCGTTTTTAATGAGTTCGTCCACACAGGCAAGAAGCGTTTCAGTATATTCGACCACGCCCGCGTCATCGAGATAGGTACGAAGAATTTCATGAATGTGCTCCCGAGCGTTCTTGTTGTAGGTTTTCACGACCGCTGTTGTTGTCTTCCTGACCATAATTCCATCCCGGAGATATCCATCTATTCGCGTCTGAACACCGACTGATGTCACGGCGACACCGTGTCTGACGGGTGCGCAACGAATATATTTTTCTTTGATCAAGATTACATCAAGGCGGGATTAAAAATCGGTTATTAATAATGTGTAATACAATATGGCAGAAAGTTACATGCCTTGTTTACGCCTGTCAAGCCTTCTCCCACAACTCGTCCCAGATGAGCCTGAGGGCGTTGCGCCACCGCTCGTGTTCGAACGCGCGGCCCCTCCACTCCTCACCCTCCTCGACGAAGTATTCCAGGCGCTTCCAGGCGCGCATGAAATCGAAGCGCCTCCAGAGGCATCCCGCCTTGTAGATGTATTCCAGGCGGTCGGTTTTAACGAGCTCCTCGAAGCCGCTCTCGTAGTCGAACTCCTTCCAGTGCGCGCCGGCGTAGAAGAGATACTCCACATCTCCCAGTTCCACGATAGCGCGGAAGGCCCTGTCGTAGTCGAAGCCTTTCCAGTCAAGCCCGGCGTAAAACACGTAGCGCGGGTTGCCGAGTTCGATGAGGCGTTCGAGTCCGGCCGCG
Source organism: Spirochaetota bacterium (assembly GCA_017998475.1). Classification (GTDB taxonomy): domain Bacteria; phylum Spirochaetota; class UBA4802; order UBA4802; family UBA5368; genus MVZN01. The sequence goes on from JAGODA010000309.1 coordinate 1,539, forward strand.
CGGTCGAACTCCTTCCAGTACCAGCCCGCGCGGTAAAGATATTCCGGGTCGCCGATCCGGGATAAGGCGAGAAAGCCCGCCTTGTAGTTAAAGCGTTTCCAGTAGGTGCCGGCCAGATAGATGTGCCGCGCTCCGCCGCGGCGCGCGAGCTCAGCGAGTCCCGCTTCGTGGTCGAAACCGGAGTCCGAGCGTCCCGCGCGGACTATCTCGTCCGATGGGAGTGTGGAATGAAATTCGTCGCCGGTCATAGTGATCCCCGTATCGCTCACAGGCGCACCGTAACCGCCTTGCCGAAAGGCGGAACGAAAGGCTCGCCGCGCCCCGAGGAGATGACCCAGAGCGTGGGCGAGTATTTTTTAAGTTCGTGCAGGTCGTAGATGTAGCCGTCGGTGATCACCACGAGCATCTCGCGGTGTCCTTTCATGAATTCGTTGAAAAGAGGCGCGAAGAAGGTCGTGCCGCTCTTCTCGGTCCTCAGATATTTCCAGTCCCCGGCGCGATATCGGTAAGGCCGGTCCGCTTCGCCCGAAGGGACGAAGCGGTCGCCCTCCCTGCGCGGAATGTAGACGCCCTCGTCCACGCACACGAGGTTCACCGTGTACCTGCCGAGCAGTTCCTCTATCACGCCGAAGGCCGCCTCCAGATCGGCGGGCCGTACCACCATGGACCCTGAAACGTCGACGACCACCGTGATCGTCTGCTTCTGGACAAACACCCTCCCCGGCGCGTAGATGCCGCCGGCGAAGTAGCGCCGGTTGAAGCGGCTGTACGAGTATTTCCACTCGCTGGTGTGGGACGCGTAATCGATATAGCTCTTCAGCTGCGAGCGCCATGCCGTTATGTCCACGTCGCGCTTCGAACGCACCAGCACCTCGATCTCGCCGAAGGCACGCTCGCGCCTGCACACGGGGTCCTGGCGGGCAAGGCTGAAAACCCGCTCCATGAGCGAGTCCATGCTCCGCTTTCGCTCCTCGTCGCGATAGAGGTGCATGCCTGTCGGAAGAACGTTTCCCTCGTCGTCCCTGAAGACGATCCCCTCTCCTGAGTCGTCATGCTCTACATTCGCGACGTCCCGCCGGTCGGTGTCGCGGTCGGCGGCGTTTTGAGGATGATAGTCTTCGCCGGTCACCGTACGTTCGCCGAAATCGTCTTCAGTCTCTACGGCGCGAACGGGGATGTCCGCCGGCCTCTCGTCCGGACGCTCGACGAGCCACCGGTACACGTCCTCCCAGGATGGATCGGCGATCCCGGCGTCCGCGGTGAACCTCTCCGGAACGAGCGGCAGGACATCCGGGATGAGCAGACGCGGCGGCGAATCGCCGCCGGTCCTCGAGAAGAAGCTCCTTTCGCGGGAACGTATGTAGCTGTTGATCACCATGTCCTGGGCCAGGTTCTGCAGTGCCGGATCGGCACCGGGACGGGCCCGGTGGCGATGGTTGTGCACGATGTGAAGGAGCTCGTGAACCAGGAGGCCGATAAGGTCTTCGACGTTCGAGCGTTCGACGAAATCCCTGTTGTAATACAGAACGGCCCACTCCCCCGCGTGGTCGAGCGCGATCGTCGGGACAGAGCGGCTCTCGGCAAAATCGACGGCCTGGTAAAAATACGATACGAACCGGCTGCGGCCCCAGAGGAGCTCGAGCGTGTCGCTCATCCGGTTCGAGAGGGCCGGCGCCTCGACGGGCATCAGTTGTCCTCCAGGATCGCTCCGAAGGCGGCGCGTATGGGTGCGCGATCGGCCTCGTCCAGCAGCGCGAGGGCCGCGGGCACAAGGCTGAAAAGACCGCACTGGCGAAGCAGCGTATAGAAAAATGAGATGCGCCGGTCGGCGCGCGAATGGCCGACGAAGAGAAGCGTGCCGGCGAGCTCTTTGAGGTCCTCGCCGAAAAATTCGCCCTTCAGGAGCGTGTTCTTTTCGCGCAGATGTGAAAGCGCGCCCGACACCGCCCACAGCAAGTCCTCGGATGGGATGCTCCCGTTCCTCATCCCGTCAAGCTTCTCCCTATCGCCGGAGAGCACATCCGCGGTCGTTATTCGCCGGGGGCGGGTGATCTGCGCCGTGAAGTCGCTTCCCGCGACCGTGCCGACCAGGGACACGATGATCTTTTCGAGGGTCGAGGCGGGATTTTCGGACAGGAAGCGTACGAGCTCCTCCTCGCCGTTAAGGCCGTATGAGACGGCGATGGCCTGGGAGACCTGGTGCCATCCGCGCGGATTGGGGTTGATGTTCCGCTCGTCCCACAGCTTTTCGGGGTAGATGGTGATGTAACGGATCACCGACGGATGGATGCCCTCGCGGCCGGCCCAGCGGATCCAGTCGGCCGCCGTCGGCTTGAGCTGGACGATGACGAGCCTTCCATCCAGCGCCGAATCGTCGAAATCGGTGATGGTGGTGTTGTCCTCGTCGCCGAGATTTCCGGCCAGGATGATGCATGTGTTCGAAGGGAGCTCGTGTTCTCCGCACCGCCGGTCGGTGATGATCTGGAAGAGGGTCTGTATCACCGTGGGATG
>JAGODA010000310.1 GCA_017998475.1 Spirochaetota bacterium
GACATAGAGGTTACGGTTGTAAATACGGGTTCCGCGTTAAATTATATCGCTTATTACGGCGCGAACGATGGCGAAGGCTACGATGTACGGCCGGCCACACTCGTTGGCGAGGCGATCGACGGGGCGGATGCCGGCGGGCTCGATTTCAGCCGATTCGATAATGACGGCGACGGAGAGGTCGACGTGGTTATGGTCATCCATGCCGGGCGCGGCGAGGAGAGCGGCGCGGATGATGATACCATCTGGTCGCACGCATGGAACCTCGACAGCGGGGCCGATTTCGGTGATGGTAGCGGTGCGCGTATCTACGATGGTGTAACCATCAACGAGTATACCATTCAGCCTGAATATTTCTTGAGTCCCGGGGATTCCACGATAGGCGTATTTACCCATGAGTTCGGACATGTGCTGGGTCTCCCCGACCTCTATGATACGACTTATCAGACCGACGGTGTGGGTAAATGGAGCCTGATGGCCGCGGGCTCGTGGAACGGTCCCGGCAACGACGGCAGCGTTCCGGCTCCGCTGCTGGCATGGGAAAAGGCGTATCTCGGATGGATCAGCCTCCGAAGAGCAGACCGGGAGACTCCAGCCATCCCCCTCCCCTCTTTCCCCCCATCCCGCGTTCCAATGGCCATGCTTGTTCTTACATCTCTTATAGCCCTGTACGCTTCCGGAAGATATCGACAGCGCCGTATGGCCGCGTCTTTCGTCGCCTGTTCGCTCGTACTGGCATTCTCTACAATGATCAGTTGCGGCGGAGGCGGCGGCAAGAAAGAGAGCCCCCATGTGGTACTGGAGGACATAGACGAATCGTCGGCGGCGGCAAAGATATCACTCGGAGATCCGTATGGAGAACAGTACTATCTGGCGGAAATCAAATACCGTAAAGCCGGAACATGGAGCGACCATCTTCCCGGGGACGGACTTCTCATAACGCATGTCGACGAGTACATCGTCGACGAACTCCTTCCATATAACGCCGTTAACTCGTACGCCGATCTCGACGGCGGACCGATTCACGGCGTCGGCATAGTCGAGGCCGACGGGAGCGATGACCTCTTTAACGGAACCGACGGGGACGCCGGCTCGGCGGGCGACCTGTTTTACAGCGGACACAATGACAGCCTGACGCCTCTTACCCAGCCGGGAAGCAAGTACAATCGTTATACAAGCACAAACATTTTTCCGCGCTCAACCGCCTCCCGCGTTTACATTACCGGTATCAGCGAAATCGGGGAAAGTATGAGTTTTGACTGCGAACGTAAATAGAACACCGCCCATTAATTGGATTTTAAGGCTATCCCAGACGAAGGTGAACGAACAGACCGCTTTTCTCAGGCCGCCCCTTCCCCTCCGATCGCCGCGAGTTCGGCGTCGAAGCGCGCGGATTCTTCCTCGTGTCCGCGGGTAAGGGCGTCCAGCTCCTCGTACAGCGCGTCGATGTGTTCCGCACGGTCGTGCGCGGACTTGGAAAGAGAGGCGATGAGCGCGCCGTCGCCCGCGCGCGATGCCTCGACAAGTTCCTCGTGCTCGCGCGAGGAGGCGGCCTCCTCTTCGGCGATGAGGCGCTCGATTTCGGCCATACGGTTTTCGAGCGGTTTCAGCGACTTCGATCGCCGCGACAGTATTTCCGTGCGTATGCGGCGAAGCTCCTTTTTATTGTAGACAGGCCCCTCATCCCTCTCCGCCTGCGGCCGCCGCGCCCCCGCGGGATCCTCGTCCTCCCATCCCACCCTGTCCAGAAAGTCCCGGTAGCTTCCCTCGTGCACGCTCACGCGGCCGCCCTGGAAGGCGACGATGCGCGTTGCAAGCGCGTGCAGGAACATCTCGTTGTGCGTCACTATGACGATCGCGCCCTCGAAAGCGTCGAGCGCCTCCAGGAGCGCGTCGCAGGACTCCATGTCCAGGTGGTTGGTCGGCTCGTCCAGGAGCAGCAGGTTCGCCGGCGTGGCGATGGTCTTTCCGAGAAGCACGCGTGCCTTCTCGCCGCCCGAAAGCACGCGCACCGGCTTGAGGGCCTCGTCGCCCTCGAAGAGCATGGAGCCGCAGATGTTCCGTGCCGTCTGGCGGTCGGCCGAGGAAAGTCCGGAGAGTATCTCCTCTTCCACTGTGAAGGTGGGCCGCAGGTTTGTCGTGTTCGTCTGGGCGTAATAGCCGGTTTTCAGGTGAAGCTGCCCGCTCACCTCGCCGCGAAGAGGAGTGAGATCGCCGGCCAGAAGTTTCAACAGGGTGGTCTTTCCGCGCCCGTTCTTTCCTATAACGCAGACGCGGTCGCTTTTACCGATCGTGATATTCACGCCCTCGAAGAGATACGGCGGCCCGCCCGAGTACGAGAAGGCGAGGTCCGAGGCGCTCATCAGGTGACGTCCCGTAAAGGGGGCGAGATTGAAAGAGAATTCCAGCTCTCGTATCTTTTCGAGCTTCTGAAGACGCTCCTTCTTTTCGAGCGTCTTGATCCGCGACTGCACCATGTTGGCCAGGCGGGCCTTGGCGCGGAAGCGGGAGATGAAGAGCTCCATCTCCTTGCGCTTTTTCTCGTCGTTCAGCCGTGTCTTTTCGTGAATTTCCTCTTCCTTCGCGATCTGTTCGTAGAGCTTGCCGGTATCGCCCTGTATCTTCCTGATCCTCCTCCTGTGTATACCCATGGTGTGCGTTATTACGCCGTCCATAAAGGACCTGTCGTGGGTGATGAGCATGAGCTCCCCTTTCCAGTCAACCAGAAAGCGCGAAAGCCAGCGGATGGAGGCGATGTCCAGATAGTTGGTGGGCTCGTCGAGCAGCAGGAGGTCCGGCGCCGCCAGAAGCGCCTTGGCAAGGTTGAGGCGCACCTGGAAGCCCCCGGAAAGCGCCGCCGGCGCGCGAAGCATGTCGTCCGCGCCGAAGCCGAGGCCCGCCAGCACCTTCTCGGCCCGCCAGCGGTCCGTCCGCTCGTCCTCCGGAAGTCCCAGGCAGGCCTCGTCGACCGCCGAGGCACCGTTGAACGCCAGGTGCTGGCTGACGTGCCCTATGGTGTAATTCTTCGGCACGGCGATGACGCCCGAGTCGGGGTGTTCCTCTCCGATAATCAGGCGAAAGAGCGTGGTCTTGCCGTGGCCGTTCCGCCCCGTAAGCCCCACGCGCTCGCGGGGATTTATCGAAAAGCTCACGCCGTCGAACAGGACGACGGAGCCGTATGATTTGCTCAGGTTCTCGACGCGAAGCATGGCACTCCGGGAATGAGTGAGGGTCCGGCCGCGGCGGCATCCCCTCAATCGAAAATAATGGTCTTGTTTCCGTTAACGAAAATCTTGTCCTCGAAAGCGAGCGCGAGCGCGCGCGCCAGCACCACCTTCTCGACGTCGCGCCCGGCCTGGCGCATGTCCTCGACGCCGAACGTGTGGTCGACGGGAATGACGCTCTGGGCGATGATGGGCCCCTCGTCCAGGCTGTGGTTCACGAAATGCGCGGTCGCCCCGATAATCTTCACTCCGCGCTCGTAGGCCTGCCTGTAGGGGCTCGCGCCGATGAAGGCCGGGAGAAAGGAGTGGTGGATGTTGATGACGCGGTTCGGGAAACGGTCGACGAAATCGTGACTGAGTATGCGCATGTACTTTGCCAGCACGATGTACTCCGGCCCGTAAAGGTCCATCACCTTCAGCACGGCGTCCTCGTGCTCCTCGCGGCTCATGCCCTCGTGCGACACGCAGTGAAACGGTATGTCAAACTTCTCCACCAGCTCGCCGAGGTCGCCGTGATTGCTCAGCACGGCGAGCACGCGCGCGTTCAGCTCGCCGTACCGGTGGCGGAGCAGCAAATCGCCAAGGCAGTGGTGCTCCCTTGTCGCCATAATGACAATGTCCTTGCGGCGCTTCTCGGAGAGCGAGATCCGTGTGTCCTCGGGAAGCGATGCGTGCAGCTCGCCCAGCACGGCCTCGCGATCGAACTCGCCGGCGAACTCCGTGCGCATGAAGAAATGGAGCGTCTCCCGGTCGACGAACTCGTGGGTGCTCGTGATATTGAGTCCGCCGCGGAACAGCACACCGGTGA
>JAGODA010000018.1 GCA_017998475.1 Spirochaetota bacterium
TCGCCGGACGAGCTCGCGCTTCTGTTCGATTCGTTCAACAAGATGATACGCCAGCTTGAGGCCAGCAGGAAGGCACAGTTTCACACGCAGAAGCTGGAGGCGTGGCGGGACGTTGCGCGCAAACTGGTGCACGAGATCAAGAATCCGCTTACGCCGATCCGGCTCTCGGCCGAGCGCATCCAGCGCCGGTTTCGCGAATCGCACCCCGATATAGGGAATATCGTCCTTACCGGAACGGATACCATTATCGAGGAGGTTAACGTGCTCATGGCGCTGCTCGGCGAGTTCTCCCGCTTCGCGAGGCTCCCCGAGATGAAACCGGAAACGGTCGATCTGAACCCGATTGTTGAAAGCTGTGTCAACTTCTTCCACGGCCACGAGCGCGTGTCATTTCATCTCGATCTGGATGAGAGCCTGCCGAAGGTGGTTCTTGACAAATCGCTCCTGCGTCAGGCGCTGACAAACATCATTCAGAACTCGATTGACGCGGTGGGCGACCAGGGCGCTATATACATCAGAACATCGCTCAGGAACCGATCGGGATCGCTGGCGGCGATCATACAGATACGCGACGATGGAATCGGCATAGCCGAGGAGGACATCGATCACATATTCGAACCCACGTTTTCGAGGAAGCCGCACGGCACCGGTCTGGGGCTTACCATAGTTGAAAAGATTGTCCTGGAGCACCACGGAGCCATACACTGTCGCTCGAAGCCGGGCGAGGGCACGGAGTTTATCATCGAACTTCCCATACAAGAGGCGGGTACGCGTACGGATGGCGACAATACTGATAGTTGACGACGAGAGCAACATAATCAAGACCCTGACAGGCATCCTTCAGGATGAGGGCCATGTCGTCCATTCCAGTATGGACGGCAAGGGGGCCCTCGACTTCCTGGCGAAAAACCAGGTCGATCTGGTAATCCTGGACGTCTGGCTTCCCGATATCGACGGGATCGAGGTCCTCGGCCGTATCAAGAGGATGAACACCGACGCGGCGGTTATCATGATCTCCGGTCACGGTTCGATCGACATCGCCGTGAAATCGACGAAGATGGGGGCGTTTGATTTCCTCGAAAAACCGCCCTCCATGGAGCGCGTGCTGACCACCCTGGCGAACGCGCTCGAGCAGCTCCGTCTGCGCAGGGAGAACATCAAGCTTCGCCGGGAGGTGCTGCAGGAGGACGAGATGATCGGCGAATCGCCGCAGATCGCCGAGATCCGCCGCATCATCGAGACCGCCGCCGCGACAAACGCGCGGGTATTCATCACCGGAGACAACGGCACGGGCAAGGAGCTGGTCGCCAGGGCCATCTTCCGCACGTCGAGACGCTCGGACAGGCCGTTCATCAAGGTTAACTGCGCGGCGATTCCCGACGAGCTTATCGAGAGCGAGCTCTTCGGTCACGAGAAGGGCTCGTTCACGGGGGCGCTCGGGCGCAGGCTCGGCAAGTTCGAGCTGGCGAACGGCGGCACCATCTTTCTCGACGAGATCTGCGACATGAGCGCGAGCGCGCAGGCGAAGGTTCTGCGCGTGCTGCAGGAGCAGCAGTTCGAGCGTGTCGGGGGGAGCGAGACCATCACGGTTGATGTGAGGGTCATCTCCGCCACGAACATCGACGTGCAGAAGGCGATAGAGGAGGGCCGGTTCAGGGAGGACCTCTTTTACCGGCTCAACGTCATTCCCATACGGGTGCCGTCGCTTTCCGAGAGGCGCGAGGACATTCCTCTCCTGGCCCGGTACTTTTTCGACCGCTTTCTCAAGGAACACGGTCTTGGGACCAAGGACATATCGGAGGACGGCATGCGCTTTCTCGCCGAGCGTCCCTGGCCCGGCAACATCCGGGAGCTCAAGAACGTCATCGAGCGCGTTTCGATCATGGTGCAGAAGGAGGTCATCGGCGCCGATGACATCCGACAGAACCTCGAGCCCCGTTCGGAGAGGGACCAAACGGTTGCCGGAGACATCTCCCCCCTGAAATCCGCCCGGGAGGACTTCGAACGCCAGTACATCATCCGCGCGCTGATCGCAAACGACAAAAACGTCACCCTTACGGCGAAGGAACTGGGGATCGAGCGGACGAACCTGCACCGTAAGATCAAACAGTTCGACATCGACCTGGACAGCCTGGGCTCCTGAAGCGCCGCTTTTTGCTCTTGACAGGCCCCCCTCCGGCGGGTGCCTATTGAGACGGCACACGGGCATGAGGCACAGCAGACCATGAACGATACACGTACCGACATAGCGGCACTCCTTCGCGATCCGCGGTTCGCCCGGCGACGTGTCCTCTCGAGGGACGAGTCCGAGCGCGCCTTTCTGCGCGATTTCGTTTCTAAGACGCCCGCGGCGGCGGCGCGTTCCGCGAGCGCGGGAACGACCGCCACGACGGAGCGGCCCGACGGGCGCACGTGCGGCAAATGCGGAAATGTTCGCGACTACAAAGGGCCCGCCGGCACCGGCGAGAACGGCGTAATGCTTATCCTGAATCCTCCGGCTATGGTGAGCGGCCTGGAGCGGCGCAAATACCGCGACGAGGCCACAACCCTGATGAAAAAGATGATGGAATCCATCGGTGTCGATATCCGTAAATGCCACATCACGAGCCTTATCAAGTGCGAACCCGCCGATCCTTCGCTGAGCCCGGGCGGCATGTTCGCCAACTGCGAGCCCATTCTGGACTCGGAGATCGCGAGGGTCGCCCCGCGCGTCGCGATCGTGATGGGCGACATGCGGCCTCTCAAACGCCTCAGGGATCGTCATGCCGGCGTCGCCTGGTTCGCGCTTGACCATCCGATCGCGCTTATCAACAATCCCGACCTCAAACGGGGTGCCTGGAACACCCTGAAGCTGGCGAGGGAGGCACTTGGCTGAGAACACTCCCGCTCCCGTGCGATCCGGCGCGTTCGCGGACGTATGCGTCGGCCTTCCGGTCGAAGGGACATTCACATACGCCCTTCCCGAAGGCGCCGATGTCGCGGTCCACTCGCGCGTGAAGGTGGATTTCGGGGGAAGAATCGTAACGGCCTTCGTCCTCGCGGTGCACGACAATCCTCCCTCCGGATTCGCCGTGAAGGAAGTCCGCTCGGTGATCGACGAGGTCCCGATCTTCGACGGGCGCCTGCTCGACTGCGCGCGTTTCGTTTCCGAAAACTATTTCGGTTCGCTCGGAGAGGCCCTCGCCATGGCGCTTCCCACGGGAGAGCGCCCGTCGAAGCGCTATCGCCATCCCTTCGGGCCGGCCATAGGCCGCCCGTTCACGCTTACGGAGGAACAGCGAGCGGTGCGCGACGCCGTCCTCTCGGACCACGGGGGGGGAGGCTCCTTCCATCTGCTGCACGGCATCACCGGCAGCGGGGAAACCGAGGTCTACATGGAGGTCGCGCGCCGGCTTATGGATGCCGGCGGCTCGGTCATTTACCTGGTGCCCGAGATATCACTGTCGTCGCAGATCTTCGAGCGGCTGCACGATGTGTTCGGCGAGGAGCTCATAGTCTACCACAGCCGCCTCACCGCGCAGCAGCGTTTGTACAATTGGATGCGTTTCTACGCGGGCGAGGCCCGGATCGCCGTGGGAACGCGCTCCGCGGTGTTTCTCCAGTGCCCGCGGCTGGGCGCCATAATCATCGACGAGGAGCACGACGGCTCGTACAAGGAACACTCGACCCCCCGGTATAACGCGCGGGGCGTGGCGTTCTACCGGTGCCGGGAAGAGGGCGCGCTTCTCCTTATGGGCTCGGCCACGCCTTCGGTCGAGTCGCTGTACGCCGCCGAGCGGGGCAGGATGAAGCTCCACGAGCTCGGAGAGCGATACGGAAACGCGGTGCTCCCCGACATCGAGATCGTCCGTCTGCGTTCGGCGCGTCCGGAGGCGATGCTCTCGACGCCCCTCAAGCTCCACACGAAGCGGGCCGTCGATTCGGGACTTCAGGCGATATACCTCCTCAACAGGCGCGGTTTCGCCCCGTTCGTCATCTGCGGGGAATGCTCCGCGGTGCTCGAATGCCCGCGGTGCAGTATCAGCCTCAATTACCACAGCGACGGGAGCGTGCTCTGCCACTACTGCGGGCACCAGCGCCGTGTCCCCGAAACGTGCCCCTCCTGCGGCGCGGAGCGGCTCGAGAAGGTGGGGGCCGGGACCCAGCGCGTCGAGGAGATCATCGCGGACACCTTTCACGGGAGCCGCATTTTCAGGCTGGACCAGGACAGTTCGCGTAAAAAGGACGCGGTCTTCGAGCTGACGGAAAAGATGCGCTCCGGCGAGATCGACATTCTGCTCGGCACGCAGATGGTAGCCAAGGGCTTCGATTTCCCGAAGGTCGCCGTCGTCGGCGTGGTGCTGGCCGACATCGGGCTTAATTTTCCGGATTTCCGCGCCTCCGAGCGCGTCTTCTCGCTCCTGTTGCAGGTGGCCGGCCGGGGGGGGCGGGGAGATGTGCCCGGACGGGTCATAATTCAGACGCTAAACGACGAGCACTATATTTTCGGATTCCTGAAGAATCACGATTACCACGGTTTTTACCGCCACGAGCTCGCCGTGCGCCGCGCGCTCGCGTATCCTCCGTTTTCACGCATAACGCGGATACTGGCGCGGGGCGGCGACGAGCCCTCGGTCGAGGAAACCATCGCGCGGATCGCCGCGGCCGTGCGCCGCGAACTGGGCGGCGTGGAGGGCGCGACGGTCCTGGGGCCGGCCAGGGCGCCGCTGGGCCGCATCGGCGGCAACTTCCGGCACCACCTTATAATCAAGGCGCGCGATACGCACTCCGTACGCCCGGCGCTGCGCCGCGCCTCGGCGGAGAAGCTCCCCCGGGGCGTCTACCTGGAAATCGACGTGGATCCCTTCGACATGCTCTGACCGGCCTCTGCCGCGGCGCTCTTCCGGCTCAACTCGCGTTGGACGATGGCCGAGAGTATCTCCGCCGGCGGCACTCCCTCGATCTTCCTCCCTCCGATTATAATGGTCGGTGTGGCGCGGACACCGAGCCTTCCGGCAAGAGCGGTGTCCCGGGCCAGGATGCCGCTCGTTTCCGGCGATTCCATCGAACCGGCGAAGGCCCCGGCGTCCATCAGGCCCGCCGCGATGCCGGTGGCTGTCGCCGGAGAGTAGTCGTGCCTGATCCTCTCGAAACCCCCGAAATGAGCCAGGAAATACTCCCTGAAAACACCGAGCCTGGACGCGGCGATCATCGCGCGCGACGCTGCGCAGGAGCCGGGGTAGCGGGTCGATTTTACTGATGGGTTGCACGAACGGTCCAGAGGGTAGTGATAGTAGGCCACGCGGATACGGCCCCGGTGGCGTGCGAAGAGCTCTTTCTCCACCTGGTAAAACTGGTAGCATGCCCCGCAAAGAAAATCCGTAAAGACGGAGATGGTGAGCTCCCCGCCTCCGAGGGTGAGCGGGCTTTCGGGGAGCGAGCTCACCTCGACCGGACTCGTATAGAAGGCGTTGACATGTTCGGCGATCTCTCTTTCCGGAAGCCTCGCCCTCCCGGCGGCGGATTTCATCATACCGCCGGCGGAGAATACTGCGACGAACAGCAGGAACGCGAACAGGATAAAGAGCGAGAACACGGCGCGGCCGTCCGCCGTGCCGGGTGTTTCCCGCAGCCTCCGGTATGCTCCGCGCGCTTCCGGTCCCTCGGCGCGGCCCGTTTCGCGAAAGAGCGCATACAGCGCGGCGGCCGCGAGCAGATTGACGGCGTAGGTCGCGATACAGAGTGTGCAGAAGAGCCCGGTTTTTAACAGAAGAGCCGCGAGCACGACGTCCGCCGCCAGCGCCAGCAGGGCGGCCGGTAAAAGGACAGCGGCGGCGTCACTACGGTAACGGCCGCCCGCGTAATCGGCGACCAGCACCGTGAACAGCATGAAAAGATAGTAAAACAGCCCATAAAGCGCGACGGGGGCGCCGAAGAGTACGGAATAGGGGGAAAGACCCAGGGCCCGGCAGGGATTGTCCAGATCGTCGCCGCAGGCCACTATGCGCTCCTGGATGCCCGGATGGTAATGGTCTACGAGGAGTATCCCCGACAGGACGGCCCCCGCGATGAACAGCGCCACGAGTACGATCGAGTATTTTCTCATTCCTGGTCCAGGGCCTCCACTTTTTCCGTGAGTACGATCCGCTGTCCGCGCAGCGTTATATAAAATGTATCCTCGCTCTCCTCCAGGCGCTCGAGTATCTGGAACGAAGGCGAACGTTTGAACTTCGCCTGGAGCCTGCCGTTTTTCACCCGGCAGTACAGGCCGCCCGACCGGCGATATCCCAGGCCGCCGAGATCGAGCTCCTCTTCAACGCCGGTAGTCGGCATGACGAACACGCGTTCGAATTCTCCGAAACCCTCGAAACGCACACCCGTTATGAATACGGGCGCGTCCTCGACGATTATGGGGTGAACGAATGGGCCGTATCGGATTACGAACACGCCATCGGCGGTCACGTCGACGCACCGGTTGAAGAAATCGATGATGCGCTGGTTGACGAAGGGCTCCCCCGCGTGGAGCCAGGTGCCCTCCGCGTCGATGCGGATCTCCTCGAGTTCTCCCGTTTCGAAGAGCTCCCGTATGTATTCCGGTATCTCGGCGTAATCGTCGCTCATCGGTATCCTCCGGTCGCTGTGCCTCGCTATCGGTTAACGGAAGATGCGCGCGCGGTCCGGTGTTCCCCTACACACGGAACATCGGGTCCGTAAGTTTCTGGTGTTCCTCGAGAGCGTAGCGGTCTGTCATCCCGGCGATGTAATCGGAAATGGTCTGGCGGAGGCCGTCGCTTTCGATACGGTTGAAATAGCTTTCGGGCAGCGCGTTCGGGTGCTCGAAGTACAGGGTGAACAGGTCGTTGATGACCTTCTGCGCCTTTATGCTCATCCGCACCACGCGGTAATGGCGGTACAGGTTTTTTCGCAGGAATTCCTTGAGCTCGCGGTTGGCCCGCTCGATCTCCCCGCTGAAACCGACCGCCTTGCACGACGCGGCCCGGATGTCGTCGTAGGTCCGGATTCCCATACTCTCGATGGTCGAACGCGTGGCGTCGATGAGATCGGACACCAGGAGGTCGATGATCGTCCGTATGACGGCGCTCACCAGGAGTTTTCTTCCCCCGGGAAGCGAGCCCTCCCCTCCGCGCCGCGCCACGGCCAGCTCCCATATCGAAAGCCGGCGCACCTCGTCCAGGTCCAGAAGTCCGGAGGTGAGGCCGTCGTCGATGTCGTGGTTGTTGTAGGCGATCTCGTCGGCGTAATCGATGATCTGCGCTTCGAGCGAGGGTTGTTCCGCCGGGGCGTAGTCGGACGATTCGGGATGGTCGTAGCAGGACGAGTGCTTGATGATGCCCTCACGCGTCTCCCAGGTCAGATTGAGGCCGTGGAAGTCCGCGTAGCGCTCCTCGAGCTTCTCGACCACGCGCAGGCTCTGCCGGTTGTGCTCGAAACCGCCGTGGCCCGCCATGAGGTCGTTGAGCGCGCGCTCCCCGGAGTGCCCGAAGGGGGTGTGCCCCAGGTCGTGCGCCAGAGCGACCGCCTCGGCGAGGTCCTCGTTCAGCCTGAGAGCGCGCGCGATCGAGCGGGCGATCTGCGCCACCTCGATGGTGTGGGTCAGCCTGGTGCGGTAATGGTCGCCCTCGTGGTTCACGAAGACCTGGGTCTTGTACTCCAGGCGCCTGAACGCGCGGGAGTGTATGATGCGCTCGCGGTCGCGCTGGAACTCGGTGCGGTAGGGGTGAGGCGGATCGGGATACTGCCTGCCGCGTGAACGGCCGGAACGCGCCGCCCAGGGCGCGAGCAGCGAATCCTCCATCTCCTCGAGGTAGGCGCGGTGCGGGTTCATCACAGAGCTCACCGCCGCGCCAGTTCTTCCTCGTAGGCCTGCATGGCCACCTTGCGGTTCATGCGGATCTCCTCGTTGACAGGGTCCTCCTCGATGCCCCTGGTGAAGGACTGGAGGGCCTTTTTGTACATGCCCTTCTTGTAGTAGCACTTGCCGATGTTGTTGTAGGATTCCGCGATCACCTTGGAGTCGTTTGTCGCGCGTATGGCCTGGTAGAAGGTGTCGATGGCCTTGTCGTGCATCTCTTTTTTCGCGTACAGAAGCCCGAGCGAGAAGAGCGCCTCGGCGTCGCCGGGCTTGAGGAGCAGCGCCTTCTGGACATACCCGACGGCGTTCCGCATGGAATCGTCGCTGGGCTTCTCCGTCTTCGAGGCGAGTATGCCCAGGTTGACATACGCGCGCCGCGCCAGGTCGGTCTTCTCGTTGATCTCGATGACGCGTTTGTACTCCTCGCGGGCGTAGTCGAGCAGGTTTTTCTTGTAATAGATCGTCGCCAGGCTGAAGTGCCCCTCCTGGATGTTCGGCCAGCGCCGCAGTATCCGCTGGTACTCGTCCATGGCCATGTCGTAGTGGTTGTTCTCGTAGTAGTAGTCGGCCAGCGCGAGCAGGGGCTGGGGATTGTCGGGATTGAGCTCGGCGGCCTTTTTCCACGACTCTATGGCGAGCTGAGGCTTGCCGGCGTGTTTGTAGGCTATTCCGAGATTATAGAGCGCGGCGTCATCCTTGGGGCTTATGGCGAGCGCCTTCTCGTAGGCCTGAATAGACTCCTCATAGCGCTGCGCGTCGTCGAGGATATTGCCCATGTTGAGATAGGCGACGCGCGCGTTTTCAGAGGCCGGTTCGTAGGTGGTGATCTTGTGGTAGAACTCGTAGGCCCGTTCAAGGTCGCCCTTGTCGTAATATATCTCGGCGATGCGCGAGAGGACGCGCGCGTTTCTCTTCGAGGTGGCGAGCAGGCGATTGTAGGTATCCAGGCTGCGGTCGTAATCTTTAAGGGAATAGTAGGCCTCGCCCAGGCTTTCCAGCATGGTCGCGTCGTCATGGCCGAGCTCGCCGGCCTTTATGAAGGAGTCGAGCGCCTTTTCGTTCTTGTTCTGGCGCGAGTAGACGATTCCAAGGTTGTAATGGTTGACCGCGTCGCGGGGGGCGATGGAGACGGCCAGCTCCAGGTATTTCTCGGCCTGCGGATAGTCCCGCCGCTCGGTGAAGAGAACGCCCAGTCGTCCGTACGCGCGCGCGGCGACCTGTCCGATTTTATCCGCGGCGCCGGCGCGCTTGAGGTATTCGATCGCCGAGACCTCGTCGCCCTTTTTAAGCAGGGCGATCGCCAGGTTGTAGAGCGCGGGCGGGTCCTCGGGCGAGGTCTCCAGCGCCGCCTCGTACTCGCGCGCTGCGTCCGCGTAACGGCCCTGTTCGAAGTAGATGTTACCCCGTAGCACCCTGTTGTGGATGTTTCCCGAGTCGGCGTCGACCGCCTTTTCGGCGTATTCGGCGGCCCGGTCGTAGTCCTTCTTGTGCCGGTAGGCAAGGGCCAGGTTGCGGTAAATGACGGGATTTTTACGGTCGTAGGTCAGCGCGCGGTTATAGCTCTCGATCGCTTTGTTGAAATCGCCCTTGTCGTCGTATATGATCCCGGCGTAGGTGAGCGCCATGGCCTTTTCCTCGTTGGTCGCGTCGGACTCTACGACCTCCGCGAACTCCGCCAGCGCGTCGTTGAAATATCCCTTGTGGTAGCTCTCTATCCCCCTCTTCAGGTGGATATTTTCAACGCTCCCTTCGGGTAGCTCTTTTTTATCTGTATCTGAATAGATTGATTCGCCCGCGGGTGCGCCGCTCGGCGTGAAGAGGGAAGGCTTCTTGATGTATGCGGTGAGAAGAAGGATGGCCGCGACCGCGAGGACGGCGATACCCGAGATAACCGCCAGGGGAAGGAATTTCCTGTTCCGTAACGTCTCGGCCAGGCTCAGGCGGTTTCGCCTGATCTCGCCCGGGGCGTCGTCCGGCTCGTCCCCGGAGGATATGGAGAACCTATTTTTTCTTATCGAACCCACTCTCCGCTGTTTCCTCCCTTTTCAGTTCATATTTGTGTATGGCGTCGAGGATGCCGTTTATAAACTGTCCTGAGCTCTCTCCGCCGTAGATCTTGCCGAGCTCGATCCCCTCGTTGATCGTTACCGCCGACGGTATGTCCGGGAGGTGTATCAGCGCGTAAATTGAGAGCCGCAGAATGGACTTGTCGACGGCGCTGAGGCGCTCGAACTTCCAGTTCTTGGAATAGGTCTTGATGAGCTCGTCGATCTCGTCCATATTCCGCAGGGAGCCGTCGATGAGCGCGACCGCGAACTGGCGGATGTCCTCGGAAATGTCCTTGTCGACCCATTCGAGCCGCGCGAGTTCGTCGGCGGGGGTATGCACCGTCTCGAACATGTAAAGCCCCTGAAGCGCGTACTCCCGGGATTTTCGCCGGTGTCCCATCTAGCGGATCTGTTTGAATATATTGGCCATCTCGATCGCCGACATCGCCGCGTCGAAGCCCTTGTTGCCCGACTTGGTGCCCGCGCGTTCGATCGCCTGTTCGATGGTGTCGGTGGTGAGCACGCCGAAGACGACGGGGATGGAGGCGGAAAGCCCGATCTGCGCGACGCCTTTGGAGACCTCGGAGGCGACGTAGTCGAAATGCGGCGTCGCGCCCCGTATGACGGCCCCCAGGCAGATCACGGCGTCGAACGAGCCCGTGTCGACCATGCGGCGTGTCGCCGCCGGGATCTCGAACGAGCCCGGCACCCACAGCACGGTTATTCCGTTGTCGTCGGCGTTGTTTCTTTTAAGGCAGTCGAGCGCGCCGCCGAGGAGTTTCTGCGTGATGAATTCGTTAAAACGCGAAACGACGATCCCGAATCTGAGTCCCGACGCGTCGAGTTTTCCCTCTATTATCTTCATGAGCGCGACCGCCTCTGTTTTCACGATGGTATAGGACCGGAGCACCTCGAAGATTCCGCCGCCTCACACGGGGTGGCGCATGTCTGTCGGTGAATGACCGGTAATCGGCTTTATGCTCTCCGCCGGAAAGGCGCTCAGTCAAGCTTTTTTTTACCAGCCCGCGGCCGTCATGACCATGACGACATGTTCCAATCGCTCCGGTTCCGGGAGCTTTCTCCTTCCGATTCCGTGGGTGATCCAGATCGGGAGTCCTCCGACGGCGAGAATTCTCACGCCGTAGCCCGAGCCGGCCACGTGTTCGGGGCTGGGATCGATGATGCGCGCGTAATCGAGAAAGAGGTTGACGCGCAGGCGCGTTGCCAGATCGAACGCGTACTTCGCGTTCACCAGGGCGAAGCTCTCCACGCGGAAACTGTCCACGGTGAAACCGTGGACCACGTCGAGGTTGGCGTTGTCGATGGTGCCGCCGAAGCGGGGACGCGTCAGGAAATCGTTGTCTACGCCTCCCTTGTAATGGGCCCTGAGCACCAGGTTATGCGTTCGGAGAAAAACCGCCCCCGCGGTCAACTCGCACGAATAGATGGCGAAGGTCCGGGCGTAGCCGGTTTCCTCCATCACGGGCTCTTCTCCCCAGGGCTCCCATTTGCTGCGGATGCCGTATCCGGCCCAGGCCTCCAGGGCGAATCCCTGCTTTATCTGGTCTATGCCCTTTTCGGTGAGGCGCTCGACGCCGAGGTCCAGGCGTGGAAAGATATTGACATGATCGCACGGCATGGTGAATCCCTCCGGGGGATTCCGCCGTACGAAGAAATACTGGCGCGAATCCAGCGTGAAGCCCGCGTAGGTCTTAAAGGGGAGCCCCACCTTGAGCGTGACGATCTGCGAGGTGTAGTTGGTGTAGAATCGCCTCTCCTCGACGACGGCGTTTCCCCGGAAGCCGATGTTGGTGCCCGACGCGTACAGGAACGAGCCCACCAGCGTCTCGCTGAGGGTCGTGTTGTCCCAGGGGAAGCGCTTCTGCGTGAAGCGCGTCGACAGCTTGTAGCCGACCCACCGGAACGAGAAATCCGTGCCGGTGCCGAAGATGTTCTTGCTTTCGGAAAGGAACACCGGCGCGTACAGGGCTTTCCGGCCGCCCGTCGCGGGGATTTCGCCGAGGAAGACGATGATGGATTCGATCTCCTCGCTCGCGCTCGTGTGTATGGCCGAGAGGTCCTCGTGGTCGCGCCCGGGGAGCGATTCGACCCTGCGCTTCTCCTGCTTTTCACGCTGCTTGTACAGCTCGCCCGTGGAGATTGTGTCGACGATCTTTTTTACGGCCTTTTTTTTCCGCGCGGGGGCTTTTCCGGGGGGAGTGTCCGCCGGCGCCATGGTCTCCGGCGCCTCCTCTCCGAAGAGGGGAACGCCGCCATCGTGGAAAACGAGGGGGACAATAAAAAGCGAGCACGCGGCAAGCAGCGCGCAGGTCGCCACATTCCACCCGTCGCCCGAGCGGACTCCCTTCCCTCCGAGCACTGTCATTCGGCCGCCTTCCAGGCAGGATTATGACGCGATCATCTTTCTCAGTCGCCGGGTGATGACCTGCATCACACTGATCGATATGGACGGGTTTTCTTTTAGTGTCAACAGAAAATCCTCGCGGCGGATGGCCAGAAGGCGCGTGGGGACCGTCGTCACCGCGCTCGCGCTGCGGGGCTCGCGATCGATGATGGAGAGCTCGCCCAGGCAGTCCCCCGGGCCGAGCCGGTCGAGCGTACGGCCGCCGGCATGTATGAGGACTCCGCCGTCGAACACCATGAAGAGCTCGTCGCCCATATCGCCCTCGGCGATAACGGTGCGCTCCGCCGGGAGAACGATCTCCCTGGTTATCGCCGCTATGCGGACGAGCTCGCCGACCTTGAGGTCGCGAAACAGTATGTTTTTTTTCAGGAAAACCGTTTTTTCTATGAGGGAATCCATCTCCGCCTCCCGTTCCGGTTCTTCATCAAAGACCTCGCCGCACGCGACTTTTCCGGCGCAGTGCCGCAGGGCGCCGCTGATCTCCGGAAGAAAGCTTCGGTTCTTCTCGTAAATCGCCCTCAGCACATCAAGCGTGGCGTATCCTTCCGGCGCGCCGAACGTGTCCGGACGTGTCCCGCTTTCCTCGAGCACCGCCAGCGCCCTCCTGCCCGCCCTTCCCGATGTGTCGATGTATTCGAGCAGGTATTCGTCGAGCTCCCTGTCGCGAAGAAGCAGGCTCGATTCGTACAGTCTGTCCAGATCCGCCCCGGTGATTGCGCCCAGGGCCTTGAGCATCAGGTGTTTATGCAGTTCGATTATATCGGCGACGGTCATGCGCGCGAATTCCAGCCCGGGCGCGGATGGCGTGTCCGCGCGAGCGGTCTCAAGCGCCGCGCGAAGGCGCTTGAGGCGCAGTATCGTGTCGACCTCGTAATCGAGAAACGCCCCCATCCCTCCCGCCGGCGGAACTCCCGTGTTCACCAGGTAGTTGAGATAATTGTATTTCTGGTGGAAACTTCTTCTGCCCGCGAGTCTGCGAAGCACCGTCGAACGGACCTTCTCGTCACCCTGGAAGAGAGCCGTCATGTGCGCGGCGGAGAGGGAGGGGCGAAGGTCCAGAAGCGAGGCGCGGTCCGTCTCGGTGAGGGCGAGGGCGGCCGAAAAGTAATCGGCGAGCCTTCCCGCGGGGGCGTCGCGGAAGGCGTACATGAGCCGGCGCGCGCGCGGACGCGAAAGCCTGTCGGCATGCGGCACGACCGCGTCGAAGAGGCTGATTTCGCGCGTGGCGATCGCCAGGTCGACGAGCGTGTCCAGATAGTACTCCCGGGGAAGCACCCGGCACAGGGCAAGGAACTCCACGGGAGGGCGGTTTCCCGAACGCACGCCGGCCGCGATATGGTGAAGGCTCGAGACGGCGAAACCGTCCGCGTCCATTCCGGTGCCGGCCACCTCGCCCTGGCGCGCCGTGATGATCATCGCGGCCCGCCGCTCTCCCTCGAGGGTCGGAGTGAAGTGCGCCGCGATGGCGTCCGCGCGCTCGTCGGGGGGGAGGGCCGCGGCGAGGCCGATCGCGCGAGCGCGGACCGACGGCTCGGGGTCGGCCAGGGCGCGCGAAAGGACCGCCATGATGCCCGCGGAACGTCCCGTGGACAGCAGGTCGAGCACCCGTTCCCTGGTCCCGATCGAAAGCTTGGCGAAATGGGGGATGAGCCGAACGGCCTGCTCGATCGACGGGTCGTCGTTGAAGAAGGCCTCGGCGACGAATACGCTTTCGCCGTCGGAGTCGGCTTCAAGCAGGGGACGTTCCGCGTCGGGGGCGGAAACGGCGTCAACGCCGCGGGCGGCGCCGATCGACAGGCGCTTTCGAAGCGAGCCCAGGTAGGCGCGGTTCTGGAATACGGTAAGGGCGAGATAGACCGTGCCGGCGAGCGCCGCGAGCGTGTGGCCCGCGGCCGGCGCCAGGTGCCCGTGGATGAGGAGGATGCAGCCGCCGCCCGCTATCATGCCGAGCGGGCCCACGATTCCGCCGATGAAGGATTTCACCTCGGCCATGCGGTCCGAGGGGGAGGCCGCCATGATGATGTTGAAGGCAGGCGCGCGGAAAAGAATGCTAAGGTTCTTGCGGAAAAAGCGAAGGAGCACGCCGGCCATCAGGGCCGGCCACGCGGCCGCCAGGGCGATGAGACCGAGAAAGGATACCGGATAGATCGCGTTGACCCGCGTGATCCCCGCGCCGCGGATAACGCGCGATACGACGAAGAGCTGAAGGAAGAGCGTGACGAGGTCCGAGCCGGCGGTATATACGCTCAAAAACGACGCGAGCTCCCTGCCGGAAGGGAAGGCGTCGTTGAAAATGCCGGCGAAATAGAATTCCGCGATCTGGTTGACGACCGACATGGCGAAAACCGCGAGCATGGACCAGGTGAAGAGAGGAAATCCGGCGGCAACGCGCACCTTGCGCGCGAGCCTTTCGAAAAGATGCATGTCCGGCAGAAGCTCTCCGCCGCGCCGGCCCGGGCCCCCCGCGCCCGGGGGCGGGCGCAGCAGCGCCAGCGGAACGAGCATGAGCGCGCCGAAGGACGCCCACAGCGCGATGCCGC
The DNA here is from genome assembly GCA_017998475.1 of Spirochaetota bacterium. Lineage (GTDB taxonomy): Bacteria > Spirochaetota > UBA4802 > UBA4802 > UBA5368 > MVZN01. The sequence goes on from JAGODA010000018.1 coordinate 14,866, forward strand.
TGTGGGCGAGCTCGCCGGAGAACAGGCCGAAGATGAGAGTACCCGCCAGAATCCCGCCGAGCTTCCCGCCTCCCATGAGGAAGGGGAGTATGCGCCGCGAGTTGCGGAGCGACAGGTAGCGGAATACGAAGTTGAAGAAGTGCATATCGAGGAAGAAGGTGAAAAGATAATTGCCCAGGTAGAGCGCGAACGGAAGCCAGCTCGCGCCGCGGAGTCGGTCGTGAGACGACGCGATGATGAGGGCGCTGAAGAGCGCGACGAGCGCGATATAGCCCCGGCGCGGCGGGACTTTCAGGATAAAGAGGTTGTAGAGGAGGCCGCCCGCGATGAGGGAGACGCCGTTGTAGACGAAGAAGCGGGAGAGTCCGGGCGCGCCGTAGGTCTTGAGGAAGAGCGTTTCGGCGTAAATCTGGCCCGTGGCGTAGAAACATCCCGAAAGCAGATACAGGGCGAAAAGCGGGACGGCATAGGCGAATTCGTCCTGACGGACGGAAAACAGACGCCATCCCGCCTTCCTGATGTCCATGTGCCGGGATGTCCCTTATTTGGCCATGCTCGCCTGTACGAACTCCAGGGTGGCCCGCACGTCCTCCTTGAAGAAGCAGCTGAGGCTCTCTTCCCAGTCGAGCTCGGCTATGGCCTTGTTCATCCGCTCGGCGAGCGGCCTGCGATAGAGGTTCTTGATGGGTGTGAACGCGCGGCCCGGATTGTCGATGAACAGCGACACCAGCTGCTTGGCGCGGTTGATGAGCTCGCCCTCCTCCACGACCTCGTCGACGATCTTCTTCTCGCGGGCCTGGTTGATGTCCATCATGCTTCCGAAATAGACCAGGTCGCGATAGTTCCTGTCGTCGGTCATGCCGAAACGGACGATTTCGCCCTGCGCCACGGCGAGTGGAAGGCCGATCTTGATCTCGCTCATTCCGTACTTGGCCTTGGGATTCGGCGTGGCGATGCGGTAATCGCACGCCATGGCGATGATGAGCCCGCCGGCGACGGTGTGCCCGTTGAGGGCCGCAATGACCGGCTTTTTGCACATGAAGAGGTCCACGAGCACCGGCTCCTCGAGGGAGGTGAAAAAGTTCGCGACTTCCTTGGAATTTTTAAACGACAGGAACATGGGAAGGTCGAATCCGGAGGAAAAAAAGCGTCCTTCACCGGTGAAGATTATGCCCTTGGGCGACGGGTTGTTGTTGACCTCGTTCAGAATCTCCCGCAGCTCGGTGTAAAATTCCGCGGTGAGCGAGTTGGTCTTGCCGTTCTCGATGGTCAGGATATAGATGTCGTCTTCGATTCTTTTTTTCAGCATGCTGAGCCTCCCTGTAATGTGTGACCGGCGTTCCCCGGGCCGGTTCCTCTCCGCCGTGTCGCGACGGCCGCTGTGCAAAGCCGGTTTTTCGATCATGTAAATTTTAAATACCGATTGTTTCGCGACAACCATAAAATCGGCGCCGGGCGTTTTTTTAGTCCGGTGCCCGCGTCATCCGGGCCACCCCTTCCGGTCGCACTCTATACATGCGATGCATGAAAGAGCAACCACCTTTTGCGCACCCCGCATGGGCGCGGAGTACGCGCGTGAAGAATGTTCCGATACCGCACCCGGGTTTCCGGCGGGCCTTCCCATCACCCCCCCCCTCTTTCGGTACGGTTTTCCCGAAAAAAGCGGGAGCCGGCCGAAAAATAGTTACTTTCTGCCTTGCGGAATTCGTTTATGTTACAGAGGATAACCGGCCGGCCCGCTGTGTGGTGGTCATGGAGGGGAAATGCTGGAGCGCGCTCGCGGGATAGTGAAAGACGTTTTCGGGTACGACGGGTTTCGTCCCCTGCAGGAGGAGGTCATCGCCGCCATCATGGCGAAGCGCGACGCGCTGGTCGTCATGCCGACGGGGGGCGGCAAGTCGCTGTGCTACCAGGTGCCGGCCCTCGCGTCGGAGGGGCTTACGGTGGTCGTCTCGCCCCTCATATCGCTCATGAAGGACCAGGTGGACCAGCTTCGCGCGCTCGGCGTCGACGCGGTGCTTCTCAACAGCACACTTTCGGCCGAAGAGTACGCGCACAACACGGCGATGGTGCGCGCGGGCACGGCGAGGCTTCTCTACATCGCCCCCGAGTCGCTCATGAAGCGCGAGGTGCTCTCGCTCCTCGAGTCGGCGCGGGTGGAGTGTCTGGCGATCGACGAGGCGCACTGCATCTCCGAGTGGGGCCACGATTTCCGCCCGGAATACCGCCAGCTCAGCGCCATCCGAAAACGCTTTCCCTCCGCGGCCTGCGCCGCTTTTACCGCCACCGCCACCGCGCGCGTGCGCGATGACATCAGGCGAACGCTCCTCATGGACGATACCGCCGAATTTATCGCGAGCTTCAACCGCGAAAACCTTTTCTTCGAGGTAAGCCCCAAACAGGAGCCGTTTTCGCAGACCCTCGACTTCCTCGAGAAAAACCGCGGGTCTTCGGGAATCATCTACTGTTTTTCGAGAAACCAGGTCGACCTGCTCGCCGGGCGGCTGGCGGGCGAGGGATACTCGGTGCGGCCGTACCATGCGGGCCTGGCCGACGAGACGCGCAGGGAAAACCAGGAGCTCTTCATCAGGGACGATGTGCAGATCATGGTGGCGACGATCGCCTTCGGAATGGGCATTCACAAGACGAACGTGCGCTTCGTGATCCACTTCGACCTGCCCAAGAGCATCGAGTCCTATTACCAGGAGATCGGGCGGGCCGGGCGCGACGGCCTTCCGGCGCACTGCCTGCTGCTGTACGGTTACGGCGACACGCAGAAAATCCGGTACTTTATAGGCCAGAAGTCGGACGAGATGGAACGGCGCGTCGCGGACGCGCACCTTGAGGCGCTGGTGCGCTACGCGGAACACGACGGGTGCCGGCGCGCGCCGCTCCTGGCGCATTTCGGCGAGGAGTACGCGGCGGGAAACTGCGGCATGTGCGACAATTGCGTCACTCCCCGCGAGAGGGGCGAGGACATCACCACGCGGGCGCGGATGTTCCTCTCGTGCGTGGCGCGCACGGGGCGGCGCTTCGGCGCCGAGCACATCATCGACGTATTGCGCGGCTCGGAGTCGAGAAAGGTCCTGGACAACGATCACCACAGGATCTCTACCTACGGGATCGGCAAAGACCTTCCGAAGGCCGACTGGCAGGCGATCGCCCGAAGGCTCGTCTCGGCCGGGGCGCTCTTCCGCGACCCCGAGCGGCACGGGGGGCTCGACATCACGGAGAGAGGCATGGCGATCATGCGCGGGGACGAGGCGTTCTACGGCTCGATCCGCGCGACGGCATCCCGCCGGACACACGGCGACCGGCGTGTCGATTACGACGAGACGCTGTTCGAGCTTCTGCGCGCGAAACGCAAGGAGCTCGCGACGGCCGAGAACGTGCCGCCATACGTGGTCTTCTCGGACAAGACGCTTGCCGATATGGCGTCGCGGTATCCGCAGAGCCGCGAGAGCATGCTCGCCGTGCACGGCGTCGGCGCGCGGAAGCTCGCGCGCTACGGGGACGAGTTCGCGGGGGTCGTTGCGGCTTACTGCCGCGAGCAAGGTATCGGCGACCGCTGTGCCGGGGCCCCTTCGCGGCGCGATCCCCTTAAAACACCGCGCTTTGTGACGGTCGGAGAGGAGTATAACGCCGGTAAATCCGTCGACGAGCTCGCGGCCGGGTACGGGGTGAAGACTCAGACCATCCTGAACAACCTCTTCAGCTATCTCCGCGAGGGGCATTCCCTGCGAAGCGACGGAATCATCCCCCTGCTTTCACTCGACGCGAAACGCGGCGAGGCCGTACTGGGCGCGTTCGAAGAGCTCGGCGCGGAATACCTCAAGCCGGTCTTCGAGCGCCTTAACGGAGATATTTCATACGAGACCCTGGCGGTCTACCGCCTCTATGTGCTGGCAGGGAAAACGGGGAGCGACGGCCCCGCCGTGCGCTAGCGGGGCCGCTTTCATTACGACGGGATTTACTTCGCGTACCTCCGCAGGCCGGGGTGTCGCAGGATGTAATAGATCATCGCGTACCCCTTGCCGTCGATGTAGCGCTCGGGTGAACCGGCCTTCACCACGTCGACGCCGGATGTAAAGATCTCCCCGGCCAGCACCTGTGCGTTGAGCAGCGCGGCCTCGCGCGCGGTGCCCACGGCCTCGCCCGCCTTCGTGTCCGCTTTCGGATATCCCTTGCAGATGATGACGTAGGTGTTGTCGTCCTTGAAATATTTCTTTATCAGCGTGCCGCTCGTCGACGGCGCCGCCCTGCGTGCCGCGCGATCGGTCGCCGCGTCGACGACCGG
>JAGODA010000311.1 GCA_017998475.1 Spirochaetota bacterium
ATCGCCGAAAACGCCGGCGGAAAGAAGTGCGTGATGTGGGGAACCGCCATTGACAATCTGTTTTCGTTCACAATCGTGGACGCGCAGGGCAGGGTGCTTGAGGTGAGGCGCCGCGACCATCCTCATCGGAAGATTCTTCCCGGTGATACGGTGGTTTTCGACGTATACAGGCTGGAAGGCGGGAAAAGCGTACCGCTTAAAACCATTAGCCTTCTCGGCACCGAGATTCGTAAAAAGGGTCTCGGCAAGGACATTACCAACAAGGCGCTCAAGGGGCTGCCCGGAGTGCAGAAGGAGGGAGGCGATGGAATCATCACCACCGCCCGCTTCGTACTGTACCATCCTTTCGCGCATTGCAAAACCATCTGCCTGGAATTTTTCGGAAGCAACCTTATAAACGCGTCGAAGGCGATCGTCGATATTATGAACACCTTCGAGCACGACGCGGTCGTCTTCCTCACGGCGCTCGAGCATTTCGACGAGAAGTACGTGCTGGCGATAAACTACAGGAACAAATCGAAGCGCAACGCCATTCCGAAAGCCGTGCTCCTTGTGGACATAGAAAGCAACAACGAAGAGCTCCTCGCCAGCGCGTGCGAGAGGGTCATCCGCCTCGTGGAGCCCTACAATACCGAGGGGATCGTCGCCGCCGACGAAAAGGAGCGGGCGCTCTTCTGGCAGGACCGTAAAAACCTTGGCGCCATCGCGCGGCACACCAACGCTTTCAAGCTGAACGAAGACGTCGTCATACCGCTCGAAAAGCTGCCTCTCTTCGCCGATTTTATCGAAAAGCTCAATCTGCAGAAAGAGTTCGAAAATAACATCCGCATAATCGACGAGGTCGAACGTTTCCTCTCCGAGGCCAAATTGACACAGGGCGCCGACTTCAGCGCCGCCCGAATCGACGCGTACACGGGAAGCCTTAAAAAAGTGCGGGAGCTCTATCGTTCCTATGTGGAAAATTTCGACCGTCCGGCGGGCGAGGAGCTCGGCGGGAGCGGGGCCGAAACCGTATTCAAGCTCATACAGGACGGCGTGATCACGATCCAGTTCGACGACGAGGTTATAACACATTTCGCCATTACCTTCCACGGGTACGAGGAACTGTTGGACCGGTTCAGCGCGGTGGTTCAGAACGAGCGCAAGCGCAAGATAATCATCGCCACCCATATGCACGCAGGCGACGGCAACGTACACGTCAACATACCCGTGCACTCCAACGATTATCTGATGATGCGCGAGGCCGACGAGACCGCGGGCGTCATCATGCGCGAAACGGTGAGGATGGGAGGCGTGATTTCGGGGGAGCACGGAATCGGCCTCACGAAACTGCGCTTTATCGATGACGGGGTGCTCGAGGGATACCGCCAGTACAAGCTGGAAAACGACCCGGACGACCTCTTCAATCCTGGGAAGCTCAGCGCGGATTTCCCGCAGAGCCGCATCTACACGCCGTCGTTCAACCTGCTCGAGCTCGAGGCCTTCATCCTCAAGGCGACCGACCTCGAGACGCTGTCAACGTCCATAGCCCCGTGCGTGCGCTGCGGAAAGTGCAAATCCGTATGCAACACGCACTATCCCTGCGGCACCATGTTCTACAACCCGCGGAACAAGATTCTCGGAGTCGGCCTGATTATGGAGGCCGTTCTCTACGATGCCCAGACATCGACCTCGCTTTCGTTCAGGAATTTCGAGAAGCTCAGGGAGATTTCGGACCACTGTACGATGTGCCACCGCTGCCAGGTCCCGTGCCCGGTGAAGATCGACTTCGGCAACATCACCCTGGACATACGCGAGCTGATGGTCCAGCGGAAGAAATCGCAGTTCAAGGCGGCGACGCAGTTCACCATCTTCTTCCTGCGCCGCCGCGGTTATTACATCAACAAGATCATGCGGGTGCTCATATTCCGTCTGGGGTATGGAGCGCAGCGGCTCGGCTATTATCTCAACAGGCCGTTTTCCAGGATCACGGCGGCCGTTGCGCCCGGCATCGCCGGTTTTCTCGCCGGGCGCTTCCCGCGCACGGGCCAGAAGTCGCTCCGGGAGCGGCTGCGCCTCAAGGGAACGAACAGCTTCTATTCATTCGAGAATCCCGACATGCCGGTAAAGAAAAGCGTGGTGTATTTCCCTGGCTGCGGATCCGAGAGAATGTTTCCGGAGATCAGCATCGCGGTGATCGCCCTGCTTTACAACGCCGGCATACGCGTCGTCATACCGCCCGAGTTCATCTGCTGCGGCTACCCGATGCTCGCCAACGGCATGATCGAACAGGCGGACATGCGCAGCTATGAAAACCGTGTTCTGTTTCACAGAATCGCGGATACCACCGGATACATGGATATCGAGCATATCATCGTTTCGTGCGGAACCTGTTTCGAAATGCTCGAGAAATACGAAATCGAGAACATATTCAACGGCGCGTCCATTATGGACATCAACGAGTTCATCGCGCGGGAGGGATTTTACGGCGGAGTCCCGGCGCCGCGGCATCCGGTGCTCTATCACGAGCCCTGTCATACGCCGCTTCGGCATCTCGGATACGAAAAGACTTTCGAGAAACTATTCGGAGCGAGTCCGGTGAACATACCCAACTGCTGCGGAGAGGGCGGAACGCTCGCGTTGTCTACCCCCGATATATCCAACACGCTTCGCGGACGAAAAAAACTCAACCTGCTCGGTCTGACCCGGAGAAGCAGGGTGAGCGTTCTCACAACATGCCCCAGCTGTGTTCAGGGTCTCTGCAAGATCAACGACGAGGTATCGGTTAAAGGGTGCTCGCTGGCGGTATACGCGGCGGAACGCTTTCTGGGCAGGGACTGGGAGAAGAAGTTCATTCAGACGGTCAGGAAGAAAGGGATAGAAAGGATTCTCTTTTAGAAGAGTCCGGCGGCAGGGCCGAGCCCGCCGCCGGCACGTACGCTTACCGGAGAGCTTCTTTCGAAAATACGGAGTCCGCGATCGGTACGTTGTAGTAGACGGACTTCATCTTCAATTCGGTCTTTCCTTTTCCATCGGCCGTGTGCATTACGGCGCGAAAGGGCGTCAGTATTCCATCGATCTTCCGTATGTCGTTGTTTTCCAGATATTTGTGCAGCTCTCCCTTCATGTAGATGTCGATTCGCATGACGAAGAAATTCGCCTTGTCCACGTAGAAAACGGCCTTGTCGTACACCATTTTTTTCGATTTCGCCACGGCCTCCACCTTGTAGCAATCTGCCCCGCCGGTTTTCGTCTCGCCGAGCAGGGTGTATGCGTAATCGTTAATGTCACGTGATTTGAGATCCTCGTAGTACAGATGTGAATTGACGAAGGGTTTATCTGAATCCGCGAGCGCGATCCGCTTGACCTTTCCGGAAGAAAGGGCGAGCCACTGATCGTCATCGCGTCCCTTGTAGGTGTGCGTGAGGAGCCGTATGCTGGTGGGCCGGCTGAAGCGTATGAGCACCTTCTCGTCGTTCCCGTATTTTTTCCCTGTCAGTTCAAATTCCTTTTCATCGACACGCCCTCCCTTCTCGACGAGCATGAGGACCGTGGCCCGGAGAGTGTCTGGTTGAGAGAGTGAATCGCTCTTCTCCATTATCTGCCTGCCGTTCAGAGCGAACAGCGGGGCGGCGAAGAGCACTGCGGCCGCGGTGAGTGCATATGCTAACGATCTCATTGTGAACCTCCTTCGATTGTTTTCCGGCTTTCGATGTCGAAAAGATCGCCGATATAAAAATATTTCCAGAACCGTGAATCAGACCTCGACTCGGAAAGATCCACTCCCGTCAGGCTGATCACGGAGGGCAGCACGAGAAGCGCTCCGATCGTGGTCGCGATGAATGTTATGCCGACCAGAATCGAAAAAAACAGGATCGGCTTGAAACTTGAGACGATGAGGACCGCGAACCCCAGGATGAGCGCGAGAGCCGTGTAAATGATCGCGCGGCCGGCTGTCGTGAGGGTGAGGATGATGGTATGGTCCATATCGCGTCCGGCCGCCCGATGGTGACGGTAGGTGTTGAGGAAATGAATG
>JAGODA010000312.1 GCA_017998475.1 Spirochaetota bacterium
CTTCTGCCGTATCCCGTGGAGACCTTGCGCGTTTTCAGGGAGTATGTTTCAACTTTCGCCGAGCTGTGCGAACTGCGCGGAGTCTGAGAGGAAACCGTTCGCTACCCCGCCGCGCCTGTACGTGTCGACCTGGGACAAACAGTATGATCCGCCGGTATATCACATTCGCCCTGATTACCATCTGCGCGCTTTCAGGCGCCGTTCCGTGCGTATTAGCGGGGGAGGCCGCGATTCCCTCGAAAAGATGCATGATCTGGGTTGACGTCTACACGGGCGAACCGGTGTCCTTTGAGGCGGTGGTCGAGGACTGCGCGGGCGTTGAGGCGGTGTATATCGGAGAGCGGCACGGACTCAGTCGGCATCACGAGCTGCAGCGCGCGCTCGTAGAAGCGCTCGCGGCGAAGGGAAGAGCGGTCATTCTCGGAATAGAGCAGATGGAGGCTCACCACCAGCCGTCACTCGACCGCTACAACCGCGGTGAGATCGACTTCGAACGGCTTGCCGCCGAAACGGACTGGGCACGTCGATGGAGCAATTACCGGGACTATAGCGCCGTTCTCGATGCATGCAGGATCGCCGGGGGAGATGTGATCGCACTTAACGCGCGCGCCGAGGTGGTCCGCGCCGTCGCCCGTCAGGGGCTCTCCGCGCTCGACGAACACTCGCGCGCGGAGCTCCCGGCCGAGATTGACCTGTCGAACGAGGACCACGAACGCCTGCTCGGAATGATGCTTCCGGTGCATGCCTTCACACAGGGGGATGCTCTCCGGCGCATGTATGAGGCTCAGATAGCCAGGGACGAGAAGATGGCGGACGTGCTCGCCGCGCGAATCAGAAAAGGGCGGGCGGACGGGAAAAACACCGTGGCGGTCGTAATCGGAGGGGCGGCCCATTTCGCCTACGGACTGGGCGTGCCCTCGCGTACCGGGAGAAGAATACCTGGCCTTTCATCGCGCATCATCATCCTCTCCGAAAGCGGGGATCTGCGGCTTGGCGAGCGTGAGAGGATGCTGGCGCGCGATACGGACATCACCCACGAGCGTCTTGGCTTCCTGCTCAGGCCGATCGCCGATTACATCCATGTAACTGAAAAAGCTAGATAGGTCTGTCGGAATGAGAGTACCGGTATCGGTCCGCGCGAGAGCCTTTATTGTGGGGGCGGTCGTGCTTGCGGCATGTGTGCTATGCCGCGCGCAACCGGGAGAAGGCCTGTACTGCGGCCTGGAAGCGGATACCTATCTGACCGGGCGCTTCGAGCCGGAGCGGGAACGGTGCTTTGTGGATATTTCGACGCTCGGCGTCCCTGTACGGGGAGCGCGGCAGTATCTTCGCAGGGAGGCCGCGGAGGCGCTTGCCGCGATGTTCCGTGATTTCAGAAAGGCGCATCCGGGTGTCGAATTCAGGGTCCGGAGCTCCACGCGCACGTGGGAGCACCAGAAGTCCATCTGGGAGGGAAAATGGTACGGCAGGGTGCGGGTGGAGGGAGTCCGGCTGAACGAGGGGGTCCCGGATCCGGCCGAACGCGCAGCCAGAATTCTCGAGTTCTCCTCCATGCCCGGCACATCGCGCCACCACTGGGGAACGGATTTTGACTTGCAGGAGCTGTATAACCGTTATTACGAGAGCGGCAACGGCGCCGCCCTGTACCGCTGGCTCTCCGCCAACGCCGGTTCATACGGATTCTGCCAGCCCTACACGGCGGGCAGGGAGGCCGGCTACATGGAGGAGAAGTGGCACTGGTCGTATGCGCCGCTGGCCCGGGCTTTTCTCGCCGACTGGCTTCGCCTGTATAAAAAGAACCCGGCTCAGATTGCCGGTGACGACGGTTTCGCGGGATCGGATGCCTGTCTGCACCGTGCTCCCGTTTACGTGGAAAGCGTCAATCCGTCCTGCCGATAATCATATCCGGTGTCGTGCCGCGCCACCGGGCCTTCACGGGGAGGTCGCGATCCGGATCGCCTCGAGAACATCGGTTTCACCGTAAATGTCCCTCAGGCAGAGCGGTTCGGTGAAGCGTTCGCCGGGCGGAAAGACCGCCAGAAAGGGAATCGAGCGGCTGCCGAGCGCCCGAAGGAGCGCCTGGGCCTCAGGATGTTCGCGCGTGATATCGGCCGTGTACAGGGTGATGGACTGTTGATTGATCATTGAGATCACATCCGATGTGTAGAGGGCCGTCCTCTCCACGAGCGCACAGTTCGGGCACCAGTCGGCGGTAAACTTGACGATGGATATCCCTCCCGCCGCGGCGTTCTTCTCGATCGCCGCAAGGCTGAAATCCGCCCTCGATGCGATCTCGATTTTCTTTTCCCCTTCTCCGTACGCGGCGAATGCAATCCATCCTCCACCGGCCGAAATACTAATCAGCACAATAGCCGAAACGATCCTGCTTTTAAGGCTTCTGGTGATATTTCCGAAACGCCCGTACTGCCAGAGTCCGACACCCAGCGAGAGGAGAAGCCAGAGGGCGGGCAGTATGGAGTCCGTGGAGAGGATTCCGATGAGGTATACGGCTGTTCCGAGAAGGAGGAAGCCCATTGCCTGTTCGAAAACGATCATCCAGTCGCCCGGGCGCGGCACGAAACGTATGAGGCCCGGAGCGACGGAAAGCGCCAGATAGGGAAGCGCCATCCCGACGCCTATGCTCATGAATATCGCGAATATGACCGGAGGCGATTGCGTGAAGGCGAAGGCGAGCGTGCCTCCAAGGAAGGGCCCGCTGCACGGCGTGGCGAGAAGGGTGGCAAGTACGCCCTTGATATAGGAATCGATGAAAGGGTTGCCGACTTCACGCGCGGCGCGTGAGGCGAATGACGGAACGCCGATGGTAAATACGCCGAGGAGTGAAAGGCCCATCGCGAATATGATCGCGATCATGCCTACCAGAAACATCTTCTTCTGAAAAAGTTCCCCCCAGTTGTAACCGAGGGTGGAGCCGAGAAGCGCGAGCACGGCGAAGCTTGTCAGTATGCCGAGCGAGAAGAGAAGACCCAGGCGCACGAGTGTTCCGCGCCTCTCGCCGGCGTGGCGAACGAATGCCATGAGCTTAAGGCTGACCACCGGAAGCACGCAGGGCATGAAGTTGAGGATCAATCCGGCGATGAGCCCGAGGATGATCGCCTGTAAAATACCGGTGACGTCGCTCGATGACAGGTAGCGCGGGTTGAAGCGTGATTCGCCGGACGAAGTCGGCGGCGTTGGCGTTGCGTCCTTTTCGCCGGTTGTTTCCACCGACTGTATCGAATGGCGCGTGATGAGGTCGCCCGGGAAAATCGTTCCGGATTCGCCCGGATGAAGGATGTGGAGTGTGTGAGCAAACTCCATAGTCTGCGGCATACAGGCGCCCTGAGTGCACAGGAGGGCCTCGACCGTGATCCGTACGGTACGCGCGGCGGGTCGGGCTTCCGGGGAGATGTCGACCGGAACCAGAATGCTCGTTCCCTTTTCATATACCCATACGAAATCCTTTTCCCCGGGAGGCGTGTACTTACGGGCGGGAAGGAATCGTGCCGGACGAAAAATCACTCCGGGCTCCCGCGAAAGGCGGACCGTGGTCGATTTGCCTATGCCGGGACCTTTGGGATTGCCATAAATATACGAACCTTCGGGGATGGCGAGGCGGATGATGAAAAAGCCGCTTTCGCCCGCCGGGATTGCGGTTTCACTTTCCTGGATTTTCGCCGCCAAATCGACGTAACCCGAAGCGGCCCCGGGGGCGAGTAGCAGCGAGACTGACAGGAGCACCGTCGCGGTGCATCCGGACATCATTCGTATCATCGATTTTCCTCGAGTTGTGGATGTTTCTGAACGATATCATACACCAGGCCCCGTCGCTTTACAAGTCCAAAGTCCGTTTTGAAATGCCTTTGACAGAACGCCGAATCCGGCGTATCATCCGCCAATGAGAGGGAATGAAGGGCTTGGTGCCGGGCCGGAGTGCCTGAGGTGCGGCACCTGCTGTCTGGCGGACATGATCGCCTGCGCGAGCGCCGACGATATAGAGA
>JAGODA010000019.1 GCA_017998475.1 Spirochaetota bacterium
TACAATTACTTCGGAAATCGTGTAATGCCGGATTCGGTCGCATTTCTTTTCACATGGAGGAGGTCATGCTGAGTAGGCGTCGAACCGTTGTTCTTGCGGGCGCGGTGGTGCTCCTGGCGGCCTTCGCTGCGTTGCTGTGCAGGCCGGGCGACCGGGGTGGCCGTTACGACGAGTATTTCGCGGTCGTAAACGGCGCGCTACGGGCCGCGGGTGTCTCTCAGCCGGCCATAGTCCTCGACCTTGACCGCGTCGACGCTAACATCCGCATGGTAAATGCCGTCATCAGGCCTCCCCTCAAATATCGAATAGTTACGAAATCACTGCCCTCGCCCGATCTGCTCGCGTATATCATGCGCGAATCGGGGACCCGCAGGCTCATGCCGTTCCATCTCTCCCACATGCGCGCCCTCGTCGAAAGGGAGGGGGCCGGAATCGACATGCTGCCCGGGCGACCGTTTCCGGTGGAGGCCCTTGCGGGATTTTACGATTCACTGCCGGCCGGGGTGAAGCGGGACATCCTCGTTTCGGCGCAGTGGCTTGTGGATACCGAACAGCGCCTGAGGGAATACGCCGCCTTCGCGGACAGGCGCGGTGTTCGGATGCGCGTGAATCTCGAAATCGATGTCGGGCTGCACCGGGGCGGCGCGCGGACGCTCGAAGAGCTCGCCCGTATGCTCGATGTCATCGCCGCCAGCTCCGGCAGGCTCGTCTTCTCAGGGTTCATGGGCTACGACGGGCATGTCGCCCATGTGCCGCTTTACGTAGGATCGAAGGAATCCGCGATACGGAGGGAGTTCGCGAGAACCATGAAGCGATACGGGGAGTTCGTGCGGTACGGCCGGGAGAACTATCCCGGACTGTTCAGGGGCGACCTGACCTTCAACAGCGGCGGCAGTACGACCTATGCGCTGTATGATGAAAGCATGCCGGCTAACGATATCGCCGCCGGATCGTGTCTGGTTATGCCCTCGACCTTCGATGTCTTTACTCTTTCCGGGCACCTGCCCGCGCTTTTTATCGCGGCGCCGGTGCTCAAGAAGATCGACGGCTTCGGGGTGCCGTTCATCGAGGCGTTCCATCCGCTCGTCGAGTGGTGGGACCCCAATACCGCCGTCACCTTCTTCGTGAGCGGGGGAGGATGGTCGGACAGAATACTCGCTCCTCCGGGCGTTTCAGTTAACGCCCTCACCGCGAGCCCTCCGAACGAAAACATGCTGCCCAACCAGAGCATGCTTAACGGTTCGCGAAACGTGCCGGTTTCGGTGGGGGATTTCGTATTCCATCACCCTTTGCAGGGGGACGCGCTCATGCAGTTCGACGTGATCCACGTGATGCGCGGCGGAAAGATCGCGACCGTGTGGAAACCCTTCTCGTCCAGGTTGTGAAGGACGGAGCCTCCCGCGTATCCACAGGATTAAAAGGCGTCCGGGAGCCGGTTATGGCACACTCGAACGGTCTGTCTTCATCGCCTACCTGTCCTTCAGCCTGAGGTAGCCATCGCGCAGGTCGGTTTCGCTCGCGAACATCCACGCGGTCCAGCCGGACAAGGTTTCCGCGTCGGACCGGGCCCCGCTCTTTAAAAGAAGCTCCATGGCGGCGGGCGCCTCGCCGAATATGGCATACATAAGGGCCGTGCGCCCGAGGGTGTCGCGCGCGTCGATCGACGCTCCGCGGCCTATGAGGTTTCCGATCGCGGCGGTATCGTTGAAGTAGGCCGCGATCATCAACGGTGTCCGCCCGCCGGGAGCGACCGATCCGGCATCCATCGCGCGTACTTTCATTCCGGCCGTATCGGCATTGTTGTATCCGGCCAGTATTTCGACCCTCGCGGACCATTCCTCCATGAGCGGCCCATACGCGCGCCGCTGGTGTCCGGGAAGCGTCGACCGGTGTTTTTCCATCGAGGTGATGAGATCGCGGGCCGTGCGTTCCGTCAGCGCGGGGGAGAGTTTCTTCAGGGCCGCCCATCGGAAATGGCGGTCTCCCCGCTGTTCGACAAGTATCCGTATGCAGTCCCGTTCGCTCAGCCCGACAAAGTCCGTCGGGAGAGGAAGACGCCATGCTTCATCACTGATTCGTGCGGTCAGGTAACGCACGCGCGAGGACGACAGGATGGGTTTGCCAGGTGAGGAGGTGCCCGTTATTTCGGGGAATAATCGTTCGATCAGCGCGTCTTTCTCGGGTCCGGTTATCTCACGGCTGCTTCCGGTGTCCGGTTTGAATTCGAAGAGATCGTGTATCATCGCCGCGCCGGCATCGCTCCAGCCCGTGTGATAGAGTACGTATACGGCGGAACCCTTAACGGCCCATCGCGCGCCGCGGACCGAACCACGTCCCATGTGCGATGACGTCGGCTTCAGCGCTGTATGATGAGCGATCGTGTTCGAAACCAGGTCGGCGGAATAGAGATGGACCGCGTCGTAGTAGGTTTTTCCCGGACTGTGCATATACATGGGGATGATGGTGCTTCCGGGTTCGGAGAGCACATAGTCGCACAAAAAATGGAGAGAGTCTCCCGAGACGAATCCGTCGGATATCTCCCTGTGAGTTGAGACTTCCTTGTTTTTCAGCATATCGAACGACCGGCAGCACGCGGGAAATATAACTGAGCAGAGTACAGCCGCCGCGAACGCGAACCGGCCGCGGCACCCGGCAACCCGCATCATCATGGGGAAGACCTCCGGGCTGATTTCTACGATCGTGTACAGGCGTTCATGCTATCGGCGATCCGAAGACGTGTCAAGGCAATTAGTCCCGCTGGCGGAACGGCCCGGCAGGCCTTGGTATCGGGAGCAACAGGTCGGTGGTACTTGTTTGAAATATCAGGGTAATTAAATAATAATGATAACGATTATCATTTTTTTTAGTTGATTATAAAACCGCGGTATCGTAAGCTTGCGACAACTATTATCGAAGGAGGTTAAAGATGGCCGAGGAAATACCCGCGGGATGCGCGCGTCCGACGGGTTCCGTAGCCGGGGAGCCAGAGATCGTGCTCAATCCGCCCGAGAGTGAAAAAACCGTTAAAGGAGGTCAAGCAGCCATGATTAAAGTCGGGAAGAAAGCGCCTGATTTCACGGCGCCCGCGTACCATAAGGGAAAATTCATCAATTTCAAGCTGTCGGACCATCTGGGCAAATGGGTGATACTGTGCTTCTATCCGGGGGATTTCACGTTCGTTTGAGCGACAGAGGTTTCGGCAGTTGCCGAAAAATACCCCGAGTTTCAGAAGCTGGGAGTTGAGGTTTTTTCAATGAGCGTTGACAGCATATTCGTGCATAAGATCTGGAACGATACCGAGCTTTCGAAGATGGTAAAGGGCGGTATTCCGTTTCCCATGTTGTCCGACGGCGGCGGTAAAGTCGGGACCGTCTATGGAATCTATGATGAGGACGCGGGCGTGGAGACCCGCGGAAGGTTTATTATCGATCCGGACGGTATAGTTCAGGGATTTGAAGTGCTGACGCCTCCGGTCGGGAGGAATGTCAGCGAATCCATCCGCCAGATCCAGGCATTTCAGCATGTGCGCCAGAGCAAAGGGACCGAGGCGACGCCTTCGGGCTGGAGGCCGGGCAAGATGACCCTCAAGCCGGGCCCCGACCTTGTCGGCAAGGTATGGGAGGTCTGGAAGACCGACCAGGCGTTTGATTGACACCATCAGTCCGGGTGCGGCCTTCCGCGCCCGGACTTGGAGTCGGCGAAAATACTTGACAAAAAATCGGCCGCCGGAAATGTATTATCCATCATTGCCCGGTGGTGTAACTGGCAACACGTCTGGCTCTGGACCAGAAATGTCTAGGTTCGAACCCTAGCCGGGCAGCATGGAAGGCCCCGTCCCGCGACGGGGCCTTATTCTGTCCGCCGGACGATGGAGCGGGCAAGGCGCCTGAATATGAGAAGGTGCGCCGGGTACATGAGGTACCAGTACAGATAGCCGCCCGGCCCGCGCGGGTTGAAATACGCCGTTACATCGAGCCTGTCCGCACGCACGATGAATTCCAGCCATCCCGCGCCCGGCAGCCGCATCTGTGAACGCAGCAGGAGTCTGCGTCCCCGGACGATGTCCTCGACCTTCCAGAAATCGAGCGCGTCCCCCACGCGCAGCTCGTCGGGATGCCTCCGGCCCCTGTTGAGTCCGTATCCCCCGGTCAATTTGTCGATCAAGCCGCGCGTCCGCCAGAGGAAATGGAAGGAGTACCATCCCCTCTCCCCGCCGATGGACTCGACCGTACCGAACACGGATTCAGAGGGTTTTCCCTCGAGACCGCGACTCGCCGTCATGCGCAATACATGTCCGCGCGGGAGCGAGGCGTCGCCGGTGTCGCACGAGGGCTCGGTCGTTCCGTCGCACCAGCGGCTGACGACAAGCAGGCGTTCCTCCTCGTCGATGGCGCGCCGTACCGCCCCGTCGTAGCCAACGGGACGGATGTCCGGAAAGAGTCGTCGAGCGGAGTCGTCGAGCGTTATCGTTTCCGAGGAAAGTCCCTCCACTAGTTCAGAGGCTATCCGGTAGGGCACCGGCGTGAACAGCACCAGCCAGTATGAGGAGAGTCGCGGCGAGAATAAAGGGACCGGAATCATGAGGCGCCGCAGGCCCATTACGCGCGCCGCGCGTATCATCATCTCCCCGTATGTCAGGATTTCCGCCCCTATGTCGATCACGTGATCGCCCGCCGCCTCGACATCTTTCGCCGCCGCCAGGTAGTCCAGCACATCGTCGACGGCGATGGGTTGCGTTCGGGTGCGCACCCATCGCGGCGTGACCATGACAGGCAGTTTACGGACGAGGTTGCGGATTATCTCCCAGCTCGCGCCGCCCGAGCCGATGATGACGCCCGCCCTGAAGTGAATCGTCTGTATGCGGTCGGGAAATGCCGAGAGGATCTCCCCTGTTTCGATCCGGCTGCGAAGGTGCTTCGATGCGCCTGTAGCGGTTCCGAGCCCGCCGAGATAAATGATGCGTCGCACTCCGCGGGAAATACAGGCGTCGCGGAAAGCGGCGGCGCTCGCCCTGTCCAGGGACTCGAAATCTTTCCCGGCGCCCATTGAGTGAACGAGGTAATACGCGGTATCGATACCATCGAGCGCGCTTTCGATTGTTTTCGGTTGTAAGGTGTCGCCGCGGACGACCTCCACCCGCGGTGGAAGGGGCGGAAGCTTTCGCGGATTGCGCGCAAGCACGCGAAGCCGCATGGTCCGCGATCCGAGAAAACGGCGAAGAAGCCTGCCTCCGATATAGCCGGTGGCGCCCGTTAAGAGCACATTCATCGCTTTATTCCTTCCGGTCTTCCGTAGCTGGTTCGAAACGGAGCACCTGGGTCGTGCCTCCTTCCGCGCGTACCGAGACGGTTCCTTTTACCTGTCTGGCGAGTATCTCCACAAGGGACAGCCCGAGCGAGTTCTTCTTCCGGTTCTCGATGTCTTCGGGCAGACCGATGCCGTTGTCGCGCACGCCGATTTCGATGGAGCCGTCCGGGCTTTGTAGAAGCGTGATATTGATCATGCGGTCTCCCGCGAACGAGTGGGGGAACGCGTGCTTGAGGGAGTTCGAGATCAACTCGCTGACAATGAGGCCGCAGGGTATCGCGGTTTCGATGGCCAGGGGAACATGCTCCGTATGAAATGTAATGTCGATATCCCCGGGATAGGTTCGCTGGAGGCCGCGGGCCAGAGACTGCAGGTAAGGGCCGAAGTCTATATACGACAGCTCGTGTGATTGATAAAGCTGTTCGTGCACGAGCGCCATCGCCCTGATCCGGTTGCGCGAGTCGGCGAGCTCCGCCGCGGCCTCTTCGTTCCTGATTTTTCGCTCCTGCAGGTTCAGGAGGCTTGTGATGATCTGGAAATTGTTCTTTACGCGGTGATGGATCTCGCGGAGAAGCGTTTCCTTTTCGTGCAGGGAGGCCTTTATCTTCTCGTCGGCGATGCGGCGCTCGGTTACATCGCGCGCGACCGACACCAGGTATCCCCGTCCGCCCATCGAAACATAACGGATGCTGACCTCGGAGGGAACGGTTGTCCCGTCCTTTCGAATAAGCGTTCCATCCAGAATCGCGTGCCCGTCATGGCGCACTCTCGCGACAAGGGACCGCCTGTCCGTTCCGTGCCGGTAGACGAGCTCGATATCTGTTGTGCGGAGGGAAAGGAGTTCGTCGCGATCGTATCCGAGGATTTCCCAGGCCTTCCGGTTCGCTTCGAGTATTCCCCCGCTGTCCGGATCGACGAGGAATATGCTGTCGTGCGAGTTGTCGATGAGGTTTCTGAACAGTTCGAGGGATTCCTGTGCCCGCCGGCGGACTTCGATTTCGGCCGCAAGCTCACGGTTTCGCTTTACGATCTCCCGGATGGCGATGAACGAGGTGATGAAAAGCAGTACAACAAACGCGACCGACCAGGCGCGCGCCTGGGCGAGTATCTGTTTCTGTTCGATGTAGGCCCTCTGCATATACATTCCGGTGCCGATGTAACAGTCGAGCTCCGGGATGGGAAGCGCGTACGCGAGTTTTTCCTGCGGGGTCGGAGAGTCCGGCGGGTAATAGTAATAACTCACAAACCCGCCTTCAGGACCGCTCCTCGCGGCGCGCACCAGTTCGCGGATGATGTAGGTACCGTGCTCGTCGCGCAGGTCCCACTGTGGTGTCATCTCCATGTGCGGCTCGAAGGGTTGGACGAGCATGGTGCCGTCGTAAGCGCTCATAAAGATGTAGTTGGGGCCGTACTGGTCATCATAGGTCATCCGGCGTACGAGGTTCCTGACGCCGGTTCGCCCGTCTTCTTTCGACAGTGCTCCGATTCTCACGCGCTCCAGGAAGGGCTCAATGGCATTGCGTGCCATGTGCACGAGTTGGACCAGGCTCGCCCTGCGCTGGTTTTCCACATTTCTGATGAACTGCTCGGAAAGCCCTGCGAAGAGGAGAAGGTAGAGCAGAATACCGACCACCGTGCTGATGATGATGACGGTGTAAGGCGCCAACCGTGTCAATCGTGAGAGCATCAGGCCGCGGACGGGATTCATAGTGTCGCCTTGAAACCTGTAATATTGTTATGGACAAAATACGGAAAAAGACCACTTGATAATATCAATACGCATCAACGCCTTATGGTATGCAGGGTCGGGAAATTGCGCAAGCACTATTGCCGGGAGGTGTAGTATGGGATCGGGAATCGGCAGGTTCTTCCTGGAACGTTATGAAACGGCGGGCTATCACGCGCGGCAGAAGGCCAAGGTTATAATCATCATATACTTCGCCCTGGCGCTCGGCCTGCTCGCGCTTGCGTATTCCGTCGGAGTGGTGCAGGGTAAAGGGGTGAACGAATCGGTGATTGCCTCTCTGTCCATGCAGGTGGTTCTGCTGGCCGCGCTCGTCCTCACCAGGATGGGAATGATCAGGGTGGCCCCTCACTTCATGCTGATTCCGATGAATGCAGCCGTGTGGTTCATCTGCAATATGACGGTGCGAACGTCCGAAATCGTCGCGTCGATCGATACCATAATGCTGATTTTCCCGGTGCTGGCAATCGCGACCATAATTACGGACAGGCCATCCGTGGTGCTGTATACCTCGGCGAATGTCATCACGCTGGTCGTTCTCGTCCTGAGCTGGAAGGAGGCGGGCATACTGGTAAGGGAGCAGGCGGTCGACCTCATCCAGGACGGTGTGTTGTCGCTGATCGTAATGGGAGTCAGCTGTTACACCTTCCTCAATATGAGCATCAAGGCGCACGCGCTCGCGATCAGCGCCGGCCAGGAGAGCGAGCGCAACGCCGAAAAGGTTCGCAGTATGCTCCGCCAGACCACCGAAGTGGCCACCCGGCTGGCCGCCTCGACCGAGGAGATGGCGGCGACCACCTCCTCGTTTTCCAATAATGCCCAGACCCAGGCGGCCTCGATAGAGGAGATCACCTCCACGGTCGAGGAGGTTGCCGCGAGCGGGGAAGGCGTCTACACCATGGCGCGGCGCCAGTCCGACCTCTCCGACAGGGTGAAGGGAAATATGGACAACCTGTACCGGATAGTGTCGCAGGCGGGAGAAAAAATGAGGGAGGCCCTGGAGATACGCGACCAGCTGAACGGGATGATCGAAAAGTCGCGCGCCGATATACAGAACACGCTCTCCATGATGTCCACGGCGACGTCCAAGTTCCAGGGCGTGCAGGAAACCGTCGGAATAATAGAAGACATCTCCGACCAGATAAACCTTCTTTCACTCAACGCCGCGATTGAAGCGGCGCGCGCCGGAGAGCACGGACGCGGTTTTGCAGTGGTCGCCGACGAAATCGGAAAGCTCGCCGACAGCACCTCTAACAATCTGAAGTCGATCAACATGATGTACAACTCGAGCAGTGAGGAGATCGGAAAGGCCTATCGACAGCTCGAGAAATTCATAGAATCCCTCAAGGACGTGATCGGGCGAATAGGAGAATTCAGCACGCGCATCGACGTGGTGGTCGACCTGGCGCAACAGGACCTCGAGCTCAACCGCACGGCAAGTTCTTCGATAGACGACGTATTGAAGGAATCCGGAAGCATCGTAACGGCATCCGGAGAGCAGAAGATGGCGCTCGACGAGATATCGAAAAGCGTGGCCTCAATCAACCAGATCACCCAGGAGATGGCGCTAGGCTCGCAGGAGCTCTCGGGTACGGCGCGCGAGCTCGCCGCCTCGGCTCAGGAACTCATGGGGCTCTCGGACCTGGCCGGGGACTCGCCCGCGGTCTGAAACCGGGGTGATTATGGAAAAATGGGAAACGAGCGGGATTGAATATATCCATCGCGCGGCCGGGGAGGAGGTGCGCTCCGCGGCGTGGCATTACAGTGTCATTGAAGAATTCCGCGTGCCCGTCTCGTTCGGCGACGTCCTCTGTGTGCTCGCCTCCTCGTCGGTCGGAAGCGCCTGCTGCGGCGCCGGGGAGGTGCGGTACGTGCTCGTTCCCGGACGCGTGATCTCATGGATGGAGAGGCGCGAACCGGACGGGAGGGCGGTCAGTCTGGTGGTGCCGGTGGGTGAAGGGACGCGGGTCGAAGAGATCAGGGCGGCGCTCCGGCCCGCATATCCCGGATTGCAGATATGTTTCTGAACACGACAGAGGAGAACGCACAATGAACATACAATTACCCGAACCCGGCCACCCGGGAAGCATGACGGTCGAACAGGCCCTGCGGTCGCGCAGATCCGTAAGGAGCTACAGCGATTCGGTAATTACCCTCAAGGCGCTCTCGCAGCTTCTCTGGGCGGCGCAGGGCATCTCCGGAGGAAGCGGCCTCAGGACCGCCCCGTCGGCCGGGGGGCTGTATCCGCTCGAGCTCTACTGCGTGGCGGGCGCCGTGGATGGGATCGCGGCGGGAGTGTACCGCTACGTGCCGTTCGGTCATGAGCTGGTTCTGGTGATTGAAGGCGAATCCCGCGAGTCACTGGCCGCGGCGGCCCTCGGACAGAAGAGTGTTCGCGCCGGGGCGGCTTCCATCGTGATCGCCGCGGTATTCGACCGGATGACCGCAAAATACTCACGGCGGGGAATCCAGTACGTCGCCATGGAGGCGGGGCATGCCGCCCAGAATGTATATCTGCAGGCGGCGGCCCTCGGGATGGGCACGGTCGCCATAGGCGCATTTCAGGATGAAAAGGTGCGGTACGCGGTTCGGATGCGCGATAACGAAACCCCCCTCTATATCATGCCGATCGGGCCGGTCTGAAACCCCGGATGAAAGCATCGACCCGAATACTTCTTCGCAAACACGGCTGGCGGATCGATCGCGCGGCGCACAATTATATATATTTCGTGTTCTATTATCCGTATGTACGGACACTCTACCATCTGTTCAGGGTGCTCGCCGCTCGTTTCACGTGGGTGCGGCCGCTTCGTTCCGTGATCCGGATGGCCTTCGACCGGTATCACGCGAAGTACCTGTCGGGAGGCGATGCGCGCGCGATATTCAACCTCAATGTCGACCTGAGGGCGGCCGGCGCGCGGAACAGGGAGATAATACCGTACAGGTACGCGCACTCCATTATCATCGGCAATCCGCGGTTCGTCGCCGTTATGGACTGTCCGTGCAAGAAGACCCTGGGCGCTCCGCCCGAAACCCTGAATTCGTGCATCTGCGTCGGGGAGAGCACGGCGCGTTTCTGGGTGGAGCGCCTCGGAAAAAAATACAACGCGAGAAAAATATCGCAGGACGAGGCGCTTTCTATCGTGAGCCGCTTCCGGGGGATGGGGTATGTAACGCAGGCCTTCTTCAAGGTCGCGACCGGCGGCACGTTCGGCGTTATCTGCAACTGTCATCCCGATACCTGCGTCAGCCTGAAGGCCACGGAATTCGCGCGCCGCTTCGATCCGTCCCTCTCGATGGCGGCAGACGCCGGCTACGCGGTGGGGCGCGATCCGGAGCGGTGCCGGGCATGCGGCAGCTGCGTCCGCGTATGCCATTTTTCGGCGCTGTGCCTGGAAAACGGAGAATGGAGCTACGACAGTACGCTCTGTACCGGTTGCGGGCTCTGCGCGGAGCATTGTCCCGAAAGCGCGCTCTCGATTCATGCCGACCCGGACGGGCCCGTCCCGCTCGACCTCGATATAATCCGCGAGCGCTATTGCGGGTAGGGGCAGATCCGCCGGTCCGCTTCATTAAGGGTTGACTCGCCGCCGCGATTTCCGGCACAATGCATCAGGATAGAGGGGGCCGTATAATGAACAGCTTTACCCTGGTCGCAGTGTGCGCTTTCGGACTCGAATCGGTCCTCGCGGACGAGCTGCGGGGTCTGGGCTACGCCGATCTCAAAAAGGCGGACGGAAGGGTCTTTTTCAAGGGAAACGAGCGCGATATAGCCCGCTGTAACCTCTGGCTTCGGACCGCCGACCGCGTACAGATCCTGATGGCCGAGTTTGATGCCCCCGATTTCGGCGCGCTCTTCGACGGCGCCTGCGCGGTCGAATGGGAACGGTTCATCCCCGAGAACGGCCGCATGCACGTTGAGGCGCGCTCCGTGAAGTCGAAGCTCTCAAGCCTTCCGGCCTGTCAGTCGGTCGTTAAAAAGGCGGTCGTCCAAGCGATGTCCAGAAAATACGGGCGTGATCGCTTCGAGGAAGACGGTCCGCTGTTTTCGATAGAGCTGTCCCTCTCGTCCGACCGCGCATTTATAACCCTGGACACCAGCGGGGACGGATTGCACAAACGGGGATACCGGAAGGCAAAGGGGGAGGCCCCCCTGCGTGAAACCCTCGCCGCCGCGCTGGTAATATTAAGCCGCTGGGATATATCCAGGCCGTTCGCCGATCCCCTGTGCGGCTCGGGTACCATTCCCATCGAGGCCTGCCTCATCGGGGCCAATATCGCGCCCGGTCTGGGGCGCTCGTT
The DNA here is from genome assembly GCA_017998475.1 of Spirochaetota bacterium. Taxonomy (GTDB): domain Bacteria; phylum Spirochaetota; class UBA4802; order UBA4802; family UBA5368; genus MVZN01. The sequence continues at coordinate 11,354 of JAGODA010000019.1, forward strand.
TTCCGCGGAACAATGGCCCTTTATCGCGAAGAGCGTATGGTATGAGACGCGAGAAGAAGCGCGATCGTCGATACGGGGCGGGGATTTTAATGTTTACGCATCCGATATCGACACCGCCGTATTCAGGAAGGCCCGGGAGAACGCCGCCGCGGCGGGGGTCGCCGGCCATATCGTATTCGAGAGAAAGAAACTGGAAGAGTTCAGCTCCAGGAAACCCTATGGTTGCCTCGTATGCAACCCCCCGTACGGGGAGCGCATCGGCGGAAGCGAGGAGGTGACGGCCCTGTACCGTGAGATGGGGCGGGTTCTGGGCTCCCTCGACTCCTGGTCGGTTTTTGTCCTTACCGCGCATCCCGATTTCGAAAAATACTACGGCCGCAGGGCAGACAAAAACCGGAAGCTCTATAACGGCAAAATCAAATGCTACCTGTACCAGTATTTCGGCCCGCTTCCCCGCAAAAGCTCTCCGCCTCGCGGCGAGCGTGTCGATTTCGATACAATCGCATAATCTGTTGACATATCGGATACACTATCGTAAAACCCGATGGACGGCCGCCGCGGACCTCGCCGCGACCGTAAAGGGGGAGCCATGCGATCCGGAGTGTCAGGAAAGAGAGCGGTCCTTGGCCGCGAGGAAAAGAAGCGCGTCGAGGAGCAATTCGCCCGGCATATAAACCGGGGACAGGTGAAATACCTCAAGGCCGGGCATCTGGATGTGCTCGAAAGCATGAGGAAGGGCGTCCGCTTTACCGACCTGGCCACCGGGCGCACAATGATTGACTGCTTTACCTCGGCCGGGTGCTTCAACGCGGGAAGAAGTAACCCGCTGGTGCTCGCCGCGCTGGAGGACGCGCTCGGATCTGTCGACATGGGAAGCTGGATGCTCATGTCGCCCTGGAAGGCCGCGCTGGCCCGCGAACTGGTGGAAGTCGCCCCGAAGGGGCTCGAGCGCGTATTCTTCGCCTCCGGCGGGGGCGACGCGGTGGACTGCTCGATTAAACTTGCGCGGGGAGCCACCGGCCGGCATACGGTCATCTCGACCGTCAAGGCCTATCACGGCCATACGGGATTCGCCCTTTCGGCCAACGGCAAGGAGCATTACCGCCGGCATTTCGAGCCGCTCATACCGGGGTTCGAATTCGTTCCCTTCAACGATCCGGACGCGATCGCGCCGCACATAAACGATTCGACGGCGGCCGTCATACTCGAGCCCATTCAGGGCGAGGCCGGGATATTTCCCGCCTCCGACGAATACCTCGCGGAGATCAGGAGGCTCTGCGACAGGCACGGGGCGATGCTGATATTCGATGAGGTACAGACCGGTTTCTGCCGCACGGGGCGGTTTTTCGCCTGTGAACATTCCGGTGTCGTCCCGGACATTATGGCCCTCGCGAAATCCATCGGCGGCGGGGTGTTTCCCAACGGCGCGGTGCTGTACCGGCCGCTTAAATCCATAGAGAGGTTCCTTGAAAAGCACCACGATTTTCACGTTTCGTACAACGGGGGGACAGATATCGGCTGCCGCGTTTCCCTGGCCGTCCTGCGCTTCATGCGCGAAACGCGCCTGTGGGAACAGGCGGAGCGCTCGGGTAACCGTCTGCGCGCGGCGCTCGAGGAACTGAAAAGCGAGAATCCCACCATTATCCGCGAGGTGCGCGGGAGGGGGCTCATGATCGGCATCGAATACATACATGAATTCATGGGTCCCATGATGTCGGACGCGCTCGCGCGAAACGGAGTGTTCGCCGCGTACTCGGGCAACGCCCCGCAGGTCATGCGCTTCATGCCGCCTCTGGTCGCTTCCGACGACGATATCGACGCAATCATCGCGGCCGCCCGCGCCGCCGTGGGCATGATGAAGGCCCTCCTGCCGCTGGCGCTGCCCGCGGCGCGGATCCCCTTCGTCCTGCGCATGCTCAACAGCGAACGCGTCCAGACGGTGCTCTTCAACTGGCTGCGAAGCCTCGAAGACCTCGCTGGGGTGCTGACCGAAAAGCGGAGGAAAGCGAAATGAAACGGAGCGGCAAGAGCGGAAAAAAGATACTGGAGGATTACCGGCGTTATTTCCCCTCCTCATTCGTCGAGGAAATGCGCGCGACGGGTAGGGACATCGTGGAGTCGGAGCGCGATGGCGCGTTCATTTATGATGAAAACGGGAAGCGCTATATTGACTGTATCACATCCGGATCGATATATAATCTCGGGCGACGCCCTCGCGCGGTTATTTCGGCCCTGAAAAAGGCGGTTCGCCAGACCGACCAGGGCAACTTTCCCATGATCTCCATCGAGAAGGCGGCGCTGGCGGCCAGAGTGGCGGCCTTCTCCCCGGCGGGGCTGGAATGTGTCGTTTTCAGCGTGACGCGCGGAGAAAGCGTCGATTTCGCCTGCAAGCTCGCGCGCGGTTCCACGAAGAGGCCCGAAATCGTTACAGTGGACGGATCGTGGTTCGGTCAGACAGGCTTCGCGCTCAGCCTTTCCGAGCGCAGTGATCGCGGAATGTACGGGCCGCTCATTCCCGATGTCGTGACGATCCCGTTCGGGGATTACGCCTCCGCCGCGAAGGCCGTTACCGGGAGAACGGCCGCGGTGGTCATCGAACCGCTCCAGACGGAGAACGGGTGCCGCGCGGCATACCCCGAATACCTGCGCGAGCTGCGGCGCATCTGCGACCGGGTGGGCGCCGTACTGGTTTTCGACGAAACTCAGTCGGGCCTCGGCCGAAGCGGAAAGAAGTTCTATCTCGAGTATTCCGGCGTCGTCCCCGACGTGCTGGTGATCGGCGAGGCGCTCGGGGCGGGGATGTTCCCGATCGCGGCGACCGTCTTCACGAAAAAGCTCAACCGGTTCATGAACGCCCATCCGCTCATCCACCTCTCGACATTCGGCGGTTCAGACCTCGGCTGCATGGCGGCCATCGCGGCGATCGAGCTCTACGAGAAGCTGAGGCCGTGGGATAATTCCGAGACGATGGGCAAACGCCTTCGAGATGGATTGGAGAAGATAGTGAGGGGCCGCCGCGGTGCGGGGACCGTCAGGGGGTCAGGCCTGTTGCAGGCGATCGACATGGGAACGATCGAAAAGGCGCGTGCTTTCTGCCGGGCGGCCGCCAAAAGGGGGCTCCTGGTTATGCCTGGAGCGGTGGAGGCGTCCTCTGTCATCTTTCGCCCGAGTCTTCTTATAACCTCGATTCAGGTGAATGCCATTCTGGAGGCGGCGGAAAAGGCGGCCGGCGGATTATAATCCCGGGCCTCCCGGGCCATCGAAGGACCGTTCAGTACTTGCGCTTCATCTGAACGAGCGTTCCGCGCTCCATCCTCACACGGTACTCAATTCCCATCGGGTAAAGGATGAGCGTGCCCTCTCCATGTTCGTGGTCCTCCTCCCAGTTCCCGCTATATTTGTTGCCGTCAGGGAAGAGGCAGGTGCCGTTTCCATGGCGCTTGCCGTCCTTCCAGTTGCCGCGGTACTTCTCGCCGTCGGGCAAAACGCAGGTCCCGAACCCGTTCTGGCGGTCATCGTTCCATTCGCCGCTGTAGGTACGGCCATCGGGGAATACCAGCGTTCCGTAGCCGTGCCGTTTATCGTTACGCCACTCTCCCGTATAACGAGATCCATCGGCAGCGACCAGGGTGCCGTTTCCGTGGCGCATGTTTTTCATCCATCCGCCTGAATAGCGGCTCCCGTCAGCGTACCGGTAGCTTCCCTCTCCCTGCCATTCGCCGTTTACCCAGTTTCCGGTGTAACTGCGGTTGTTGGGATACGTGATGGTCCCCTGGCCGTGCATAACTCCGCCTTTCCAGAGTCCCTCGTAACGGGAACCGTCGGGGAATACGCACGTCCCCTGTCCCTCGGGGAGGCCTTTTGCCCATTCCCCTTCATACCGGCGGCCGTCTTCGTAGAGCATGATTCCCTTTCCGTCGGTGCAGTTGCCGGTGCAGACATCGAGAGCATACACGGCGGGAGCAACGGAAAACAGGGCGGTGAGGACGAGTATAAACGGACCTTTCATGATCGAGGGCTCCCGGATTTTCTATTGTCCGGATAGTATACCGTGCGTGCGGGAAATACGCAAGTATTTTGTAAGGGAAACACTTACAAACGGATGACGGGCGCCGTGGCGGCGCATCATGACGCGCTCATCGAGTCGGAGGGGCATACAACGACCAGGGATTCGCCGTTTTCGGCGGTCACAATGAGTCGGTAATCGACCGTATTCCAGAAACTGCAGCAAACGGTGTTACCGTCGATCTCCCCGTTGTAATACCTGCACTGTCTGCAATCCGCGAGTTTCATCGCTTTAGAGATAGAGGTGCCGTCTGTAGGCGCCCGGGCGGCGAAAATTGGTTAATCCATTCTATCGGCCGCCGCGCCGTCAGGTGGAAGCGGTTCGATTCTGCCGATCCCCCTGACGAGATAGAAGACGGCTATGCCGTAATAGATGATGAAGAACCACGGAATGTCGATCTTTGCGACGGAAGCCGCCGTTTTAACGATGATGGGAAGCGTCAGCGCGTACATCGCGAGCCTGAAAAGGACATCGAAGGAGGCGCGCCGGCGCCCCAGGGCGCAGCCAGCAAGGCCGAGCAGGGCCACGATGAGGGCGCTGAAGAACTTGGCGAGAACGGAGAACGCGAGAAAGAATAGTACGATCACCGCGGTAAGAACCCAGTGATACGAAATGAGACGCTCAACATCCGCTTTGGCGATGGGCGCGTATTGCTTTAACGCCTCGAGACTGTAATGGCGTGTCTCGAACTCGTTTTTTTTATACAGCACGCCCTCGTTGGAGAGGTAGACGCCCTTAGGGTATCCGTCGAGGACGGACTCATTCGTCCTTCCGGAAGGATCGAACACCCAGAGGAACCGCTCTTCATCCGCGGAGATTACGGGGAGTTTTCCCTTTACCTTGAAGCCTTCGGGGGTAAAGATAAAATCGGGAAAGTCCGTGCTGAATGATCGTCCCGCCTGCTCCAGCGACGCGTTTATTTCGCGCGCCACCGGGATGGCCGCGATCGACGCGCACAGCAGGGAGAAAACGAGCAGATACACCAGCGCGTGAGCGGTCGGCCTGAGTGAAAGCACGGCGTATGCGCCGGCGTCATACAGGCTTCGGGCAACGGACGCGAGCAGGTTTCCCTCGTGTTTTTCAATGCTCATCGGTCTCTCCGTATACCACGGACCGGGGGCCCGTGATTCATAATCGGTGAATCGGTTCAATTAAAACCATATCGGCGGGCTTAATGCAAACCATTTTCCGCACGATTCCCGGTCATTTCGCGCACAATCAGCGGTATCACGCGCCGGTGCACGGATCTGGTGGTTAAAAAAAGGCAATGATCAGTCCATCTTCTCGAGTATCTCTACGGCGTCGCGCACAAAAATTGCGCAGCGCTTTTCGAACAGGCCGGAGTCGTGCGCCCGCTGGAGGCCTTCCGGTGTGGAAATATCGACACCGATGAGGTTCCGGCAGTTGGTGGAACCGTGCAGGCGAACGAATGAAGCGGTGAACCCGCGGGCCTTCGCATAGGTCAGCTCCTTTCCCGTTTCATCCTCCGCCAGATATTTGCCATGCCGGAGACCCAGCACCATGTATGCTCCCGTCACCGCGCCGCACGTGTCCTGGGCGCGGGCCATCCCCGCGCCGAAAGCGCAGGCGACCTTCAGCGCGGTATGCTCGCCGAGACCGTAATCACCGGCGAACGCGATGAGAACGGACTGAGAACAGTTGAAACGGTTCGCGAAGAATCCCAGGGCTTTTTTCGTCTTTTCCATGGCGGTGTCTCCGATGTGTAATTATACGCCGCGGGTACAAATGTTGCGATGGTTCGTTAGGGGCCCCGGATTGGTGCGCGTGAATCCGGGCCCTTTCTCGCGGGTGTCGCTTATCCCATGGCGGCGATGATCTCCTCGATGTGAATCCGGGCCGTATTGAACAGCGGAATCCCTCCCGGTCCTTCCGGTTCCGGGTAGAGCAGCGGCAGTTCGGTGCAGCCAAGTACCACGCCTTCGATGCCGTGCTCTTCCCGCATGCGCCCGATGATGGCGTCGAAGCCCTTGCGGGTATCGGGCTTCACGAGGCCGAATTCGAGCTCGTCGAAAATGCGGAGGTGTATGTATTCCCTTTCATCGGGAGAGGGGACCAGGAGCGATATGCCACGGCGCTCGAACGATGTTTGGTAAAAGTCGTTGTTCATGGTAAAGGCCGTTCCGAGGAGGGCGGCGCGCGTTATCCCCGCCGACGCGGCCCGCTCCGTCGTCGACTCGACGATGCTGATAAGCGGCATCGGGACGGCCTTCCTGAGTTCGTCGAAGACAACGTGCGGCGTGTTGGATGCGATCGCGCCGAAATCGGCGCCGGCGGAGCGCAGGCGGGAGAAAGTTCCGACCAGGAGATCGACCAGCGAACCCATGTCATTGGCCTCGATCATGGAGAGCATGCGGGTCATATCGATGCTCGCGATGAGCAGCTCCGGATAGCCGTGCGGATCGTACCGTTCCCTGTAGAGGGAGATAATGGAACGGTAATAGTCTACGGTGGATTCGGGGCCGACCCCGCCGATGATACCTGGAATTTTCATGCGCGTCGCTCCTTATACCCTGGGAACCGGCCCACAGGCTCGGGTCCTCATCGGGCGGAATGACATACATTCCGCACTCATGGGTAACGGCTCAAATAGTATGGACCGTTACCCATGGGATCAAAATGATTGGAGACGCCGGGAAAATACAACCGGAATTTATACGGAGAGGGCACCCTTCAATACATCATCATCGGAAGCCCTATCACCCCGATATCTATGATGAAATGACAGAGAACGCAGGGCAGTACGCTCCGTGACCGCTCGAAAACCATGCCGAGGACCATGCCGTAAATGAAGCTCAGGACGAAGAACAGCGGTCCGCCGATGGCGAGATGGACGATCGAATACAGCGCGGCCTGCGAGGCCAGCGCCGGGAACACGTCCAGGCCGGACGCGCGCAGCAGACGGTAGAACGCGAGCCGGAAGAAGACCTCCTCCGCAAGCGCGTTAAGAAGGGAGATGATGATTACGGGAGGCCAGAACTCCGGCCCGCGGAGTCCGAATTTCGTGGCGCCGAGCAGTATAACGGTGTAGGCGAGGCTTCCGACGAGACCGAGGGCGAACCACGGATTGAGAAGTCCGCGGGCGTCGAGCTTGAAATCCCCGGCGAACGGTATCCCCACCTTCAGCAGGAACAACAGCCCGGCGATTTCAAGCGCGAAAACGGGAAGATAGGCCGGTATTCTTGCCCATGCATCGCCGGTACTGTCGACCGGGAAGAGCGGCCATGTGACCAGGCCTGCCTTCATGAGCAGGGCGATCAGCGCGAAAAAGATGATAAAATAGACCGCCAGGCCGCCCGCGGCGATGCGGATGCCGAAAATACGCCTTTCATCACCGGACAGGTCGTAAAAGCGGTTTTTAAGCGCGGTTCCCGCCAGGATGAGCGATCCGATCGCGACGAAGACGATCATGACGATCTGCGCCTGGGTGAGCCCGAGGGCCACAATCGATTCCGTCCGGATGAATTCTATCAGGAAGCGCGCGTCGCCGTAGAGTATGAGATAGAGCGCCGTGATTTTTCCCCCCTCGCGCATGCGTTCGGTTGATCCCGGTGTGTAGATGCGTCTGTGCATCCTTCCGAGCACGTAAAATATAGCGAGGTTATACGCAATATCATACAG
>JAGODA010000313.1 GCA_017998475.1 Spirochaetota bacterium
GTATATAGAACAGATAGGCCCTGTCGCGGAGCGATATGAAGATGAAGAAGTTATACGCGATCATCGCGATGAGTATGCCGTAGATGAGGCCGAACGCAAGAAAATAGCGAACCGACCGAACACCGAGCTCCACGGGATGCCACTGGAGCACGCTGAACGATACGTCCATGGCGCTCTCCAGGCGCAGGTAGGCGAAGTCGGAGCGGACCATTCCCCCGGGCGTCTCGAAGAGAAAGGAGCGGGAGGGGATCTCCCCGTCACGCATTGGCCGCATCGCGCCGGCCTCCAGCCTGACGTACGCGCGCCTTCCACCGTCCTCATGTATGGGAAGATAGAGGTCGGCGCGGTCCAGTATTATCGCGAAGCTCGGCGCGAGCTCGATGATAGAGTCCTCGTGGGCCGCGCTTCCGGGCTCGTCGAGGCGAAAGCGAAGCCACATGCCGCCGGCGCCGCCCCGCACGTAGAGGGGCGGGTCCTTCACCGGGGCGAAGCGGTCGGCATGCGGGGGTGATGTTACGGCGTCAATGGAAAGCGGGCCGTCGGTTTCGCTCATTACCTCCAGGCGCGGCTCGACCGGTGCCTGTTCGCCGTGGACGGGCCGGGAGGCCCTTTCCGCTGCGCATCCGCCGAGCACCAGAAGGAGCGCTGCCGCAAGCAGGGCCACCAACGGAATCCGCGATGTATAAGGAGGATTCATGCCGGGTTCGCTTCCGGGCGCAGTGTAGGGGAACCGGGGCTTTGGTGTCAATCATTCATTTCGGGCGCGCCGGCGGGGTTTGCATGTATCGAAGGAAGAGGGGAGAGGTGAGGAGGTCGATGGACCGGCGGACCGCTGTGAACGGCTTTCAGAAAAACTCAACATCGCCATAATCGATTTCGTCCTTCAGCACGCCTTCCTTCAGGAGGCGCTCGTAAACGCACACGCGGTTTTTACCGCTCTTCTTGGCGTGGTAAAGGGCCTGGTCGGCATGGCCCACGAAGGCGGTGGGGACATCGCCCGGCCTGACCTGTACGGCCCCCACACTCACGGTTACCGTGCCTATCCGGGGAAGCGCATATGATTCGACGGAGCTCCTGAAGCGCTCGAACGCGCGCACGGCGTCGTCTTCATTGGCGGCGCGGATGATGGCAAGGAACTCCTCGCCGCCGTAGCGGAACAGAAAGTCGTCATGCCGGAATGTGCGCACCATAAGGTTGGCCACCAGGATGAGCACCTCGTCCCCGAACAGATGCCCGTAGCTGTCGTTTATCTTCTTGAAATTGTCGATGTCGATCATGCCCAGCCAGAAGAGATGCGACCGTTCGGCCGTTTTCCGCTTGGAGCCGGCCGGCTCGTCGGACGCGCCGGAACGCCTGTGGTATTCGATAATTTTAAGGATCTGATCGTCGAAGGTCTTGCGGTTCAACAGGCTTGTCAGCTTGTCGCGCTGGTTCTCGGCGAGTATGGAGAGGTAGTTGTGGTACACCCTGAGCAGGCCGCCGATCATCCCGTTGTCGACAGGCTCGCCTGATTTCATGTAGACGATGAGAAAGCCGATGATCCTGCTGCCAAGGGTTACCGGGTGCACGATGGTTCCGCCCCCGGCCTCCGGGGACGCGGCCCATACGCGCGTCCGCATCACATCCGAGAGGGTGTTGAAGAGTCCGGAATGCATCGCGACAAGCTCCTTCTCGTCGGCGAACATCCTGAATCCTCCGCCGTCGATGCTCACCGCGCCGTGGGGGACCGGCGACTCGTTGCGCGTCCTGCTCAGAAGAACGCGCTCGGCCCCGAAGAGCTCGTAGACGGTGCGCACGAGGCTTTCCTCGAGGAGCTCGGCGTCCCTCTGCTCGGTGATCTCTATTATGTACTCGAGGATCTCGTGGCGGTCTATTGAGTCCATGGGTATACCTGGTTGTTTATATATGCACGCCCGGAATTATTCAATTATTTTATCCCCGGCACGGTGTGACTGCGCGGCGGAGTTTGGTGGTTGACACGCGCGGTAAAGACCGTATAATGTCGGGAATACAGCCCCTTCCCGCCATTGCCCCCAATATATACCGCCAGCGCACCCGGGCACTTTCCGCTTCCGCACCGGAGAGCCGCAACCAGGAAAGCCGGAGGGAAGGGGCCGCGTCTGTCGGACCGCTGTTCGCGCGTCCGCGATAAAAATAAACCGGGAGGGATTCACATGACGGGAAAATTCGAGCTGTACAGGGACAGGGGAGGCGCGTACCGGTATCGCCTGAAGGCCGGTAACGGGCAGGTGGTGCTCACCGGCGAGGGCTATAACTCGAAGGCGGCGTGTGTGGACGGCATCGAGTCGGTGCGAAAGAACTCTCAAAAGGAAACGGCCTTCGAGCTGTATGTGGATAAAAAGGGCGAGCACCGCTTCCGCCTTAAGGCCCCCAACGGCGAGACCATAGGCCAGGGCGAGGGATACAGCTCGAAGAGCGGCTGCGTGAAGGGGATCGCCTCGATCAGGAGGAACGCGCCCGCGTCGAAAGTGGTCGAGCTGTAGAAGGCCGCCGCGGTCCGGGAAAAAGCGGGGCATCACCCGCCGGCGATGCCCCGTTCGCGCGAGGTATTCAAAGCGTCCTATCTATTCATGCGCCGGCGCGCGCTCAGTACGTCCACCCCATGATTCCAAGTCCTATGATGTTCATAATGACCGCGACGGCGTAGATGCATGTTATGAAGATGACGCGCTTCTTCATGGTCTTCAGCCACAGCATGATATTGATCGCCGCGAAGAAGTGGAAATAGCCGATAAGCAGGATGAGCCATATCCCCGCGAAGCTGCGGTTCCAGCAGGCCCAGTCCCACACAAGGTGGCCGCCGATGTTGAGCAGGCATTCCACGAACACGCAGAATACCGTGAATCCGACCGCCCAGAACCACTGTTCGGGAAGGCCCATGATCTTCAGGTCGCGCTTTTCAGAAAGCGTATGATAGAAGATGATGCCCGCCAGCGTGAACATGAACATGATCTCGATATTCCATCCCACCATGGTGCGAAGCGCCGTGTCGCCGGGAGCCGTCCAGAATGCCGAGTAACCCGAGAGCACCATGATCCAGCCGTTCCACGTCTCGTTGACGAAGTCCATGCCGAACAGGGTGAGCCCGGCGAACACCGCCTCCCAGTTGCCGCTCGAGCGCGCCTTCTTGATCTCGGTGGCGTAGATATACATCACGATCGCCAGGAGCGGAATGACGTACCATTTGAGCGTCGACAGGTCGCGCAGACCGTTGAGCGCCTGAAGCGTTGCTTCCGTCATAAAGACCTCCGTTGTATCTATCGGGCGCGGCGCGGGGTCCGGCGCCGCCGGCACCCGTGTCGTTCCCGGTGATCGGCCCCGTGAGGGGTCGTTGTGCGCGTCCTGTGGCCGTCACGCGGGCGGACCGGCCGTTTCGCGTCTCCGGGCCTTATCGGCGCAGCCCCCGGAGAATGAGCCTCAGTCCCTCCCGGAACATCTGCTCCACGTTTACCCCTTCCTTTTTGACATACGCCCTGATGAGGAACATGATGTACACCGAAAACAGAAATTCGGTCGCGCGTTCCACGTTCATTTTGTGGAACGATTTCTCCCGCACGCCCTGCGCGAGAATGTCCCTCATGATTTGCATCGCCCCCTCGTTGACGTCGCGAAACCGGTCTTCGTCGGGTGACAGCGTAAAGATGTCGGGGTCGCGCGCGAGGATCGCCGTGATATCGCCGCGGTCGCGCAGGTACTCGAAGGAACGCTCGGCCATTACCGCGAACTTTTCCGGCGCGGATTTTTCATTCGCGACCGCCTCGGCCACCGAAGCGCGCCAGCGGTCCAGGGCGTTGCGTACCGTCTTTTCGTAGAGTTCCTTCTTGTTTTTTACGTAAAAGTAGATGTTGCCCGGGGTCATGCCGCACTCGCCGGCCACGTCCTCCAGTGTGGTCTTTTTATAGCCGTACTGCGCGAAGAGTTTCAGCGCGGCGTCGAAAATCCTTCCTTCCTGCGAGGCTCTCTTCATC